>CAZJRY010000069.1:0-12267 GCA_964548625.1 uncultured Mediterraneibacter sp. | reverse complement strand
CTTCCGAACCAGATACTGTCATCTCTTGTTAAGAGAATGGATCTTTGGAACAATACGCAGGAAAGAATAGATCCTGCTGATGGTTTGCTCAGTATAGACCATAGAGAGAAAAAAGACAAGACGGAAAAGTGCACAAATCGAAAACAGCGTTCTTTCTGCTGAGGAGGACAATATTTTCTTGTATTTGTTTATATGCCGGTCTTATAACATCGATAGATCCGGTGTCACGACTAACAACCTGAAAGTTTGAAAGAATATTGGATGCGGGCTGCGGAACGGGCATGAGCACAGCAGCCCTTGTATCAGCCTTTGGAGATTTAGAAATTATTGGTGTGGACTTATCGGAAGAGATACTTGTGAAAGCAAGAGAAAATATATCGTATGCTATATTTATCGAACGCGACTGCTCTCAGCTGTTATCTGGTCTGGGAAAGTTTAATCTGATATTTTTCAATGTCACTGCAACTACAGATAAGATATCTGTCTGGATTATCTTCGGGGTGCATATCCGGTCGAAAAAACGGCAAAATCCTTTTTCCATTCAGGCGGCTCTGCCCCTTGTCAGAAAAAAGGATTTCGATCAGGGAGGTTTTTTGTCCTCAGTTCTATAAAGAAGGCGTTTTTGATCGCTTTTTCTGTTTTCCGGATTCTCAAGTCTGTTTTGTTTTCTGCTATTTTCATTAAAACCATACCTCCCGTAATTAAAATTCCTTTAACCGACTGTTTCTGGAGAACAGTTGTTTTTCCGGCGGATATCCGGTATTGACGGTGGACTTTCCGGTGTTCAGATGATATTCTTGATTATAAGACAAAAAGCAACTACTGTCTGTTATTTTTACATTTGAAAAAGAGACAAGATGTAACGGTCCGGATCGTTCATTTCAGATGGCGGGCCGCTGTAAAGAGACAGATTTCAGGAGGGTGAACATGGATTCTTACGGATTTTACACAGGGAAAATTTTTGACGCGCACAAATATCTGGGTGCGCACGTCTTAAAAGGTGAGACAGAAGCAGGGAACAGCGTCCATTAGTATGAAAAATAAATCTTTTATAAAAACAGAGGGAAGGGAAGTTGTGATACGATGAAAGAAAAAGGCAGGACAAAAAAGATAGGCATACCGGGAATTCTGGCAATTATGCTGGCAAGCAGCCTGACGGTAATGGTCGGCAACGCTATTACGCCTGCACTGCCCGAATTGGGAGAAGTGTACGGACTTGGAAACTACGCGTCATGGCTTGTCACGGCGCCGGCTTTCGGCGTGACCGCAACAGCGTTATTGTTTGGGAAACTGATCGATAAGAAAGGGCCTTATTATACGGCTTTTCTTGGTCTTTTGTTTTATGGCGTATTCGGTGTGGCAGGAGCTTTTATGCCGGACGCCGCCGCGATCTTTATAGACAGATTCCTTCTGGGAGCTGCCACCGCTGCGATCATGAGTGCGGGTGTGGCTCTTATTACAGTGTATTTTGACGGCGAGAAACAGCTTAAAATGATCGCGGTGCAGGGAATGTCGATGGAACTGGGAGGCGTGATATTCTTAAGTATAAGCGGAGTACTGGCAGGCTATTCATGGCGCTATCCGTTTTTTATCTATGCGTTGGGCTTCGCGGCTTTTGTCATGCTGGTCCTGTTTGTACCGAAATGCGGGAAAGCCGGCGAAAAGGCGGAAGATACGGAGGTCCCGTTCCGGAAACAGGGAACCCCGGTCTCACTTGTGCTCCTGATCGCTTTTTTCGGAATGCTGATGTTCTTTACCGCAATGGTGTCATTGCCGATTTATTTACAGAATGATCTGGGATACAGTCCGTCCTTTACCGGATATTATCTGGCGGCGCTGGATCTTGTTGCTGTATTGTCTGCAGGCATGATGCCGAAAATAGTTGGAAAAATACATGAGAAAGGCTGTCTCTTGATCGCGTTCTTCTGTTACGGGGCGGCATTTTTCATTTATTTCCTGTCGGGTCATATCGCGGCGTTGTGTGTCGCAGTGTTATTGGCAGGGGCAGGTTTCGGACTTTCTACGCCGCTGTTTAACAGTCTTGTTGTGAGAAAAAGCGCTCCGGAGAAAAAGGGAACGAACATCAGTTTATGTACAATGGCAATGTTTTTAGGACAGTTTTTGTCCGCATTACTTGTCTCCGTGTTTTCGGGAGGCAGACTGTTTATTGCGGCGGCTGTTATTTCATGGATCACCGGAGCATGCATTCTGCCGGTGACAGGGGTGTATAAAAGAAAAGACTCAGCAACCTGAAGCGGCAGATTTTTGCGTCGTTGTAAAGGATAATAAATATCATTTACATGATTCGTATATTGACGTTATAATTTGAACATACAATTTTATGTGTGATACAAGAAGAATAACTGGGATATAGGGAGGTCTTTATTGTGTGGAATGCGGAAATATATGAAAAGTTCGGGAAAGAACGTATTCAGCCATCAATAGATCTGGTGTCACGGTTAACAGCCAGAAAGTTTGAAAGAATATTGGATGCGGGCTGCGGAACGGGCATGAGCACAGCAGCCCTTGTATCAGCCTTTGGAGATTCAGAAATTATTGGTGTGGACTTATCGGAAGAGATGCTTGCGAAAGCGAGAGAAAATATATCGCATGCTATATTTATCAAACGCGACTGCTCTCAGCCGTTATCTGATCTGGGTAAGTTTGACCTGATATTTTCCAATGCGTTTATACAATGGCTGTCGGATCAGAAAGAATTTATGGCGAATTCATTTCGCATGCTCAATGAAGGAGGAGTCTTTGCCGCTCAGATACCACTGTTCGGAGAGATGCCGGCAAATACCTGTATATTAAAGGCTGAAAAATTATTTGCTGAAAAATTGAAAGGACTTTTTCGACTTCTTAAAGGGCGCTTCCCTGCGCCCGTATTTGGAGCTGCTGACAGACAGGACAGATAAAGAACAGTTCTTAGATTCGCTGCTGGATTATCTCCGGGGTGCATATCCAATTGAAAAAAACGGCAAAATCCTGTTCCCGTTCAGACGGCTCTTCCTGATCGGCGAGAGATGAGTTTTACCATAAAGGTCTTAAGCACCTCACAATACATTCCTGAACGCAGAAAAGCAACTGTTTTTACAGACTGCTTTTTGCGCAATCCATTATTCAGTTTAAAATTCACTTGGGGAATAGCGGACCGTTACTACGATCACGGTTTTCTTTGTTTCCTCAATTCGAAAAACAGCGGTGTAGTTTCCCACAAAGAGTTGCCGGTATCCCCGGTTGGCATAGGCTCCCTGATTCCGTTCCGGGCAGCGGCAGGGCATCGTCTCCAACGACAGGATGGCATTCTCGATCCGGTCCACCAGATTGAGGGCTGTTCCAGGCTCCAAAAGTGTGTGGGCAATGTAATCATAGACACCGTCCAAATCCCGCAGAGCCCGGTTCATTAGCTTGACGCTGTATTTATCCAAAATGCTTCCTCCTTAAAGAAGCAAGCGCCTTCCTTGCGTCATGGAGCTGTCCGTTCCGTTCAAACTCGGCCTCTGCTTCGGAAATCGCGGTGTCCATTGCTGCATTTTCCACCATCGCCTCATATGTTTCAATACTCATTACCACCAGATCGCCATATCCGTTTTTCGTAATGAATACCGGCTCCCTGCGCGCATGGCAGATGTCCGAAATCTCGTTGGTATTGCGAAGGTCTGTAATCGGTCTGATCTGCGGCATATCGCCACCTCCTTTCTTTTGAACATTATTATAGCGTAATTATGTGCAAAGATACAGAGACCAGGCAAAAAAGTTTATAAAGATTTTTGTAGACACCGCCTGCTCCGGCACATCCTGATAACAGTGGAGGGTGCTGCTGTTCCATTGCTTCGGACAATGGATTGCCAAAAATAAAAATTCCGTCTTCATATCTGTAGTTCCCGCAGGTAAATGAGCTGATTACATTATCCCAGAACAGATAGGCCTGCCGGCTTCCGAAGGAAGGGGAGACTTCCCAGCGTCCCGGATACATCTCAAAACACTGTAAAGCAGCTTCCTTTCCGATGTGATTTCTCCGGAATGCAGGCAGGATCATAAACTCTGCAATGCTGTGCCCGTCGCGGGATTTCTGCATATAAGTATTGATCATCACAAATCCGAGCAGTCTGTCGGTTTCCTGATCAGTAATGAAATATGCGTTCTGTTCCTCTTCCATAAAATACAAGTCAAACCAGGGATAGTCGAATAAAGCATCTTTGGTCATTGTGTTTTGGTCGTACAGGCTTTCTTCAAAAAGAGAATACAGCAGAAGGCGGAAGAAAACTTCTTTTTCGGATGATTTTACTGTTTTAAGACGGATATTCATCTGTATATACCTCATTCCCGAATGTGCACATTTTAAATTTGTGATCCGTAGCTTTATGATTTAGCCGACGGTTTTGCAACATGAGTTGTTTATCCGACAGATATCTGAAATTGCCGGTGGATTTTCGTATGTTCTATGGCTAACTCTGATTATAGGATAAAAAGCGACTGTTGTCGATTAAGGATGGATGAAAAGAGGAAAAAGCATAGAATAGATTTGTACGGATTTTACAGAGGGAAGATTTACGCCACCTGTATCCTTACAGCAGAAAGTTCTATCTTTTTTCATGAAAAAGCCGGAAAAGATTGAGAATGTATACCTGTTTCGTTATAATAAATGAATATAACGGAACAGGAGACAGTACAATGGACAAAAAATTATCATTTCTATTTACTCCGGACGGTTTTCGCCCGGATATCACTGCCGTTGCCTCAGACAGCAGCCAGAAAGAACTGGTGAAGTACTGGACGGAGGACGGCGGGTTCCCGGCCTTATACGAATACGGGCTGAAAGCTGCTTCTGACGCGGAGACGCCTTCCGCGCGTTTTCTTCATCAGACTGCTGAGGCGTTTTTCCGTCAGCTTACCGGTCTTCCGGAACTGGAGCTCGCGAGGGAACAGGTGCATGTCCCGGTTTCGGAAGAACTGTGCGGCCAGCTCCTTGACAGTGTGCCGTTCGCGATCGGAGCGGAGTATGTTACCGCGGAATGGATCGATAATGTGTTCACGCGCCTGACAGGTATATTTGCCCGGGAAATCACGGAATACAGCGGCACGGTGGAGATGTACCTGACGGAGAAGAACCAGGATCTTCATGTCCCGGAGAGGATCTTCTTCCATCTGGTGGAGAACAGAGACGGAGAGTTCCCGTTTGCTTTTCTCGCGACTTACGCGACAAAGGGCGGGGACGGGAAAGTGCGCCATGTGCCGCTTCAGTATGCCCTGACAGAGTACAGGGGAGAAAGAGAAAAACTTCTGGAGCTTCTTTCCTGTCTGAACCGAGCTGCGGAGATATCGGATCTGATCGCCGGCTTTATGGAGTCGGGAGAACTGTTTCATCCGCTCCGCCTGACGTCGGAAGAAGCGTATACTTTTTTAAAACAGGTTGAAGATATCGAAAAGACCGGCATCCTCTGCCGGATTCCCAACTGGTGGAAAAAGCAGGCGTCATCGGTCTCTCTGTCTGTAAGTCTTGGGGAGGACCGACCGTCTATGCTGGGATTTGACAGCATCATATCCGTACAGCCGAGGCTGGTGGCAGACGGCGTCCCATTGACACAGGAGGATATCCGGAAGCTGCTGGCACAGACGGAGGGACTGGCATTCCTGAAAGGAAAATGGGTGGAAGTCGATCATGAACGTCTGCGGAAGCTGCTGGAACAGATGGAAGAGACGCAGGGAGAGATCACCCTGATGGATGCTCTCCGGATGAATATGGGAAGCGAAGATAAAAACGCGGATGCAGGACCGGTCGTCTCAAACGGGAAATGGCTCGCGGGACTGCTCCGGAACTTGCGGGAACCGGGAAAAATCCGCAAGACCCGGGTGCCGTCTACAGTACACGCTCAGCTTCGGCCTTACCAGAAAGAGGGATATACATGGCTGAATTATATGGATCAGCTCGGATTCGGCGCGTGTCTGGCGGATGACATGGGACTCGGAAAGACACTGCAGGTACTGGCCTATCTTGAACATATAAGAAAGACCGGAAAACGCGCAAGAGTTCTTCTGATCGTTCCGGCGTCCCTTCTCGGGAACTGGGAAAAGGAAGCGGAGAAGTTTGTCCCGGATATGGATTTTTTGATCCTTCACGGGAAAGGCGCTGCAGCTCTGGGGCAGCAGGTGAAAGAAGAACCCGTATTCCTGACGGTCACGACATACGGAATGGCATCCCGCATAGAGGAGCTTCGTGAAATTACATGGGAATGTATTATCCTTGATGAGGCACAGGCGATCAAGAATCCTCTGACAAAACAGACAAAAGCGGTCAAGCACCTGAAAAGCCGTATGAAGATCGCCATGACCGGAACGCCTATCGAAAACGACCTGTCAAATCTCTGGTCGCTGTTTGATTTTCTGGACAAAGGACTCCTGGGCAGCTCGAAAGAATTTCATGATTTTACAAAACGGCTGAGTGTTCATCCGGAACAGTATGCAAGGCTGAAGTCCATGGTCGCGCCGTTCATGCTGCGCAGAGTAAAGACAGATAAGCGGATCATATCGGATCTGCCTGACAAGCTGGAGACAGTCGATTATGTCGAAATGTCTAAGAAGCAGATTGTTCTTTACAGAAAAGTCGTCGCCGATATGGAACAGAGGATCATGGAGTCGGACGGCATGGAGCGGAGAGGGCTGGTCCTTGCGACGATCATGAAGCTGAAACAGATCTGTAATCATCCGGACCAGTATCTGGGACAGCAGACTTTCGCCGGAAGCGACAGCGGTAAATTCCAGACGCTCAGAGCGCTGTGCGAAACAATCTACGAGAAACGTGAAAGGGTGCTTGTGTTTACCCAGTTCCGCGAGATCACAGAATATCTCGCGGCGTTCCTCCGCGAAATATTCCACGCGGACGGGTATGTGCTCCATGGGGGAACACCTGTGGGAAAACGCGGCGAGATCGTAGAGGCATTTCAGAAAGATACATATGTCCCGTTTATCGTTTTGTCGGTAAAAGCGGGCGGAACAGGGCTGAATCTGACAAAGGCAAACCATGTGATCCATTTTGACCGCTGGTGGAACCCGGCCGTGGAAAATCAGGCGACAGACCGCGCTTTCAGGATCGGGCAGACGAAGAACGTGATGGTGCATAAGCTGGCGTGCAGAGGGACGATAGAGGAAAAGATCGACGCACTGATCGAGTCAAAAAAAGAACTTGCGGAAAATGTGATCGGTTCAGGCAGTGAGAAGTGGATCACTGAGCTTGGAAATGAAGAACTGATGAGCCTGCTCCGTCTGGACGTCAGATAAGATCCGGAGACGCCGGACGGATACGAGAGGAGAGGTACAGATGAGCAGATATTGGAATGAGTTCCCGCATTATGAACAGCCGGATGCCGGTGAGCTGAAAAAGAAATCCGCGGCCAGCATGAGGAGCGCGAAAGCGAAAGGAAGGATACTCGAACCCGTTGTGATAAGAGGACGAGATATCGCGAAAACGTGGTGGGGAAGAGCATGGTGCGATAACCTTGAGAAATACGCGGATTACGAAAGCCGTCTCGGAAGAGGGAAAAGATATGTACGGAACGGGTCGGTGATCGATCTGAAGATCCGGAAAGGCAGGGTGTCGGCCAGAGTACAGGGTACCAGAAAGACGCCGTATAAGATCGAGATAAGGATCAGCCCGTTATCTGAGGAGCGGTGTCAGGATATCCTCGCGAGATGCGGCAGAAAACTGGAAAATCTGGAGGCTCTGCTCAAAGGCGACTTTCCGGACGAAATGAAAGAACTTTTTCAGGGGAAAGGAGGACTGTTCCCCGAACCAAGAGAAATCAGTTTTAACTGCAGTTGTCCGGACTGGGCGCTGATGTGCAAGCACGTGGCGGCGGCGCTGTACGGCGTGGGAGCGCGTCTGGATGAGGATCCGATGCTGTTTTTTGAACTGAGAGGGATCGATGTGGGAAAATTCATCGACGTCGCGCTTAAAAACCGTGTGGAAGCCATGCTCGCGAACGCGGATAAAAAGACCGGGCGGATGATGGACGACGGCGATCTGGGGAAACTGTTTGGAGTATTGTAGGCAGAACCGGTTCCCTTTCGGATGGCCGGCCTGCCGTTTGATGCCTGTCAGTGATTTCACTGGAGATAATGTTTACAGACTTAAACGGCGTTCTTTTTTTCTGTAGATAATCCCGTATTTTCCCGTATTCAACTCCCGCTGATTCACCAAATGCCAGAATGTTCAACGGGAGCAGAAAGCGCAGCAGTGCCTGCTTATTCTGCACAGGGTTTGAACTATGTGCCATGCCATATTCCAGTTCGGCTAATGTAATGGCTGAAATACATAATCCATGCGCAACTTCTTTTTGGAATTCCGTTTTTAAAAATATTGTCTGTAAATCCGTCAAATCCTTCTTTAAAATTTTCCACATGGATTCTTTTGGAGCCAGAATAACAGCTTCCCCCAGCTTTTGTACTTTACCTGTACGCGATTTTCCGGTCACTGAATCTTAAGCTTTTCAGACAAAAAATCGGGTTTTCAACACTTGTAATTGAATAAAAGTTCTACAAATCGCAGAAATGCGGTGCTATTTTGGACAGAATATGTACTGGAGAATGACAGGATATGCACAAGTTATTGATATTTTGCTTAAAAATATTAAAATAAAGCCATAAGTTTTGTGAAAAGTAATTACTTATCTGGCTTTCGTCAGCCGAAGCAATCTTATGTACAGGCGGAAATGCGCAGCCGCCGGAAACGAGAGAAAATGGGAGGTAGAGACGTATATGAAACGTAAAAAAATATGGACAGGTCTGGCGTCTATATGTTCTTTTTTGTTGGTGACATCGATTCTGGCAATGAACTGTATGATGAGTTATGCCGGCACGGTCAACAGCGCACTCGGTATAACAACGAGCCGAGTTGTGAATGAGGACGGAACAGACGCTGAGGATACGACCTATTTCGAGAGCGAGTATGGTGAATTGAATGCCGAGAATCTTCAGACGCTTATTGCCGATACGTATGAGCAAAGTGTAACTGAGCAGGAAGAAGGTTCTGTTCTTTTAACAAATGAGGAAGATGCCCTTCCTCTGGCAGAAGATGAAATGAGTGTTACTTTATTCGGACATGCTGTAGCACAGCCATTGTACAAGGCATCTTCTGCCGGAAGCGACGGGTATGAGAGCGAATATTGTATTGATCTTTATACAGCTTTGACAGATGCGGGATTCAGTGTAAATGAAACTTTGTATAATGCATATTTGGAAAGTGAAACTTCCAGAGGAACTGGTGCATACAATTATGCCAGTGGAACAACAAGCGAGTGGTCACTCGGAGAAGAAGATATATCATTTTATACAGAGGAGCTTCAAGCATCATGGGAAAATGACTACAATGATGTTGCAATAGTGATGTTTACCAGAGAAGGAGGAGAAGGTGTAGAACTCTATACCGAAGATCCGGCAGAAGGCATCAGTCAGCTTGCCTTGCACCAAGAGGAGAAAGATCTTCTTGCAATGATCAGGGATTCGGGACAGTTTGATAAAACTATTGTCCTTATCAATAGTGGATGGGCGATGGAGCTCGGGTGGCTTGACGAATATGAGGTGGACGCATGCCTTTGGATAGGTCTTCCAGGTCAGAGAGGATTTGAAGGTGTAGCAAATATACTAACAGGAGAGGCAAATCCATCGGGACATCTTACAGATACTTATGCAGTCAACTCTTTATCTGCTCCGGCGGTTGTGAATGGAAGTTATAACAACCAGAATTGGACAAATCTTGACGAAGTACTTGCATCAACAACTGAAGGTGAGCAGGATGTGTCATGGTATACTGTACAGGCTGAAGGTATTTATGTAGGATATAAGTATTATGAAACCAGATATGAAGATACTGTTCTGGGGCAAGGAAATGCTAATTCCTCAGTTGGATCTTCTACTGGTTCAGAATGGGATTACACAAGCGAGGTGAGTTTCCCATTTGGATATGGACTTTCATATACAGATTTTAACCAGACACTTGATGAGGTTTCAATAGACGGGGAGACAATCACAGTAACTGTTACGGTTACAAATACGGGCGATACAGCAGGAAAATCGGTTGTTCAGATATATGCTCAAACTCCATATGGAGACTATGAAAAAGAAAATCTGGTAGAAAAATCAGCTATACAGCTTCTTAATTTTGGAAAGACAGACGAATTAGAACCAGGAGAGTCGGAGACATTGACAATTGAATGCGATAAATACCTGCTTGCAAGTTATGATTATGTAAATGAAAAAGGATATATTCTAAGTGAAGGCGATTATTATCTTGCGATTGGAGATAATGCTCACGATGCTCTTAATAATGTTCTTGCAGCAAAAGGAGCATCCGGCATGGTAGACGTTTCCGGTAATCAGACGGATGGAAATTCGGATAATACATACCAATGGGAAGAGGCATTTGATAATACGACATACAATACTTCTCGTTATACTGGCGAGGAAGTTACTAACCAGTTTGATGATTGTGATATAAATTACTGGATAGAAGATGCCGTGACTTATCTTTCAAGAAATGACTGGGAGGCAACATATCCTACAGAAGCTGTGCAGGTAGCTGCCACAGAAGAAATGATTGAGTTACTAAACGGTGAGTACTACGAAAAATCTGAGGATGCCCCGTCAGTAAGCGAATATACTCAGGGAGATAATCAGGGTATACCTTTAGCTGCTTTGATTGGTTTAGATTATGATGACGAAATGTGGGAGACTTATCTGAATCAGTTTACGATTGAAGAACTTGCTACATTAACGGCGGATAATTTCGGAACAGCAGAAGTTGCCAGTGTAGGAAAGCCGGAAGTAATCCTTGGAGATGGTCCGGACGGTCTTGGAGGAACATTCGATGAAGAAGAGTATGGTGATGGACGAGACGATACATGTTTCCCGTGTGAATTGATTCTTGCGTCTACGTTTAATAAGGATCTTATGCAACGCAGAGGAGAGCTGATGGGCGAAGAAGCAATGTATCTTGGAATGGCTCAAGATTGGATGCCGGGCGCAAACCTTCATAGAACACCTTTTGGGGGGCGTAATTTTGAATATTATTCTGAAGATGCAGTAATGAACTATCTTTGTGAGATACCGGAAGTTTTGGGAATGCAGTCAAAAGGAGTGCAGGCAGGACCGAAACATTTGACAGGAAATGACCAGGAAAACAATAGACAGGGCATTAGTGTATTCTTTAATGAACAGGCATTCAGAGAAGGATCATTGAGAGGATTTGAAGGAGCACTGGCGGTTGCTGAATGTAAAGCAGTAATGCATGGATTTAACAGATTGGGCCTTGTATGGTGTTCTGCAAGTTCAGCATTATGTACTGAGGTAGTTGTAAATGAATGGGGATTTGTAGGGCAGCAGGAAACGGATGCCATAGGGTCGGGAGAACCCTATAAAACGCATTATGCTTCAACCTTAGTGGCAGGAACAGATACATATTGTCTGGATTTTTCAGGAGACAGTTCTGCTACGCTGGCAGCACAAATTATAGATACTGACGATGGTTATCTTTTAGGAAAGTTAAGAGAGGCTATACATGATTATCTTTATATTATCGCCAATAGTTCTGTTATGAACGGCATCAGTACGAATTCAGTTATAGAGTCGGTCACACCGTGGTGGCAGCCGACAATGTATGGCGTCATTGGAGTATTTGCAGTAGTTGATATTTTCTTGATTGTTATGCTTGTCAGAGGAAAGAAAAAGGATTCGATTCGTGTTGAGGAGGTGCAGTAATGAAGGAAAAACTGGGAACAAAGGCTGCAGGATTCTATTTTATTGTGCTTGCTGCGCTGCTGGGAATTATTTCCTTGATTCGATATTTGGTGTGGGCTCCGTCTCATGATGCATTTGATACGGTAACAACGGCTGCTCTTGTGATCGGTATCATTATTGATATTATACTTTTTATAAAGGATAACGATTATCTGGTCATTGTGACAACAGTGTGTTATACTGTAGCAGCTGTAAAACTACTGACAGACTCTGTCGGCTCCTTTGTAGATGCGTATCAGGGAATTAATATGTTTGGGGACGCAACACAGGTAGGAACAATTATATCAATTAGTGTTGTTATGGGAATAAGTGTCCTGTTTTCAATCATTTCAGGGTTCTTGAGGCGCGTAAAAGAGTAAAAATCATAAATCTTCCCTCGGGAATATATAAAAGTCCCGAGGGATTTTCTGATGGATAGAACAATAACAAAGGGAGATAGGATTATGAAAAAAATATCATTAAATAATGGTTGGA
>CAZJRY010000068.1:10309-12396 GCA_964548625.1 uncultured Mediterraneibacter sp. | reverse complement strand
ATATTAATCAAGGAGGAATATAATCATGGGTAAATTGATCAAATATGAACTGAGAAAACAGCGTACATCCAGAATGGTGATCTTTATTGCGCTGATAATTGCGCTTATCTGTTTCTGGGCGGGAATTTTATTTATGAATAATGTGCTTATGGGGATAAGTGTTGCCGCAATGGCATTTGGCGCGGTGTTCGTTCTGTTTTATACTGGGATTGAAGGAATTCTTGTATTCAACAGGGATCTTAGGACAAAGCAGAGCTATATGCTGTGGATGCTGCCAAGATCCATATGGGAGATACTCGGAGCAAAATTTATTTCGGCAATTCTCCAGATGCTGATCGTATTCGGTGTATCCTGCGCGGCAGTAGGAATAAGCACGGCAGGAGCGGTGCTGACCGTCGGCGGTCTTTCAGATTTCTTACGGATGATACAGGAGATGTCCAAGGTATTTGTGCAAGGCGGCGTGAACTGGGGCGATCTTATATCACTGGCGTTTCTGCTGTTCCTGTTATGGACGCTCGTTATCATGACCGGATTCCTCGCGGTGATCCTTGCCAGAACCGTTCTTGTCAAGTCAAGATTTGCGGGACTTCTCGCAGTGCTTCTGTTCTTCGTTATCAATTATGTTGTAGCGCGGGTGTACGATTTGATGTGTGAAATCCTGCCTGTTGCGGCCGCGGGTGCTATGGGAGTGCCGGGATGGACTGTATGGGACGTCGTTTTTTACGTTATCGCATGTCTGGCGCTGTTCGGAGCGTCAGGGCTGCTGGCGGAGAAAAAACTGAGTGTGTAAATAAGTACTACGGGAGGCGTCGTCAATAAATGAAGCGACGCTACCCGGTCAGAACATGACACATATCTGCAGGCAGCGGTGCGGTGAACTCCATATTTTTGCCTGTTATGGGATGAGAAAATGACAGGCGGTATGAGTGCAGCGCCTGTCTGTCGATGTATTCCGTATCAGGATTGTACAGATAATCTCCTACAAGAGGATATCCGATATATTTCATATGGACACGGATCTGATGGGTGCGGCCCGTCTCAAGGATAATGGAGACGAGGCTGTGCCCGTTTTTTTCTTCTACGACGCGATAGCGGGTGACTGCGCGTTCCCCTTTCTCAAAGTCGATTTTCCGCTCGATCAGAGAACTGCCGATCCTGCCGATGGGAGCGGCTATCATCCCCTCAGGCGGGCTGAGAACTCCGCGGACAATGGCAAGATATTCCCGGGTGATCTCATGGCGCACACCCATTCCGGAGAGTATACTGGAACTTACCATATGCTTGGCAACCACAGTCAGTCCGGAAGTGTCACGGTCCAGCCGGTTCGTACACCGGAAGATAAAAGGCTTTCCCTGCTCCCGATAATAGTACATCAGCCCGTTGGCGAGCGAGTTCTCGTAGTTGTTGAGCGACGGATGGACGGGCATACCGGCGGGTTTGTTTACTACAATAATGTCCGCATCCTCATAGACAATATCCAGAGGAAGTTTTACCGGCGGAATGTTGGGGGAAGGTTCCGTTTCCTGAATATGGACGGTCAGGATATCGCCGTCTTTCAAGGAAGTTCGCATGTAGGACCAGACGCCGTTTATTAGAATGCTTTCGTGCATTTTCTTAAGCTGCGTCAGATTCTGGTAGGAATAGCCGCGGCGGCGCAGGTACTGCTCGATGCGCAGGCCGGCAGATGTGTTGTCAATGGCATAAGTAATGATTCGTTCCATGAAGAAACTTCTCCTTTGAAACATGGGTATATTCAGCAAACTGTAAACAACATTATACTACGGATATTTTGGCGAAAACGTGTGAAGATGTCAACATACTGAGTATATCTTTTTACAATTTATGTAAGTTTGTTGATAACCCGGTTTTCTGTAAAAATCATATTGCAAATCAAAAATCATAATGTTATCTTTGAAAGCATCCAAAGCAGATCTTGGCAGCGGACGCCTTTTTACTGCTATTCACAGGGCAGTATCGCCCGGAAACCCTAAGGAACGGAAAATGAGACAGATTCTACTTTTTTCTTTTGGTGGAACATGATAAGATGAAGGAGGAAAGCGAATGACTGCAGACAAAGACAAAAGAGA
>CAZJRY010000068.1:0-10209 GCA_964548625.1 uncultured Mediterraneibacter sp. | reverse complement strand
GAAAAGATTGGAGTATGAAGTGAGAGAGAAAGCAATCCGGGATCATAATTCGCAAATGAAAAGCGCGGAAAGGCGAGGAGAAACGCGAGGGATAGCAATCGGAACCAAGAGCACTTTAGAGCGTTTTGTAAAGGTTAATCTGGAGTCAGGGAAATCCATGGAAGAGATTGCAGAGTTTTTAAAGATGAATTTGTCTGAAGTAGAGAAATTATCAGAAAAGTAAGAAAGAAATGTCTCTTTTATGATAGAATGAGATGAAAACGACAGAGAGGACAATTTATACATGGACATTAATCAGAAACTGACCGAAGAACTTGTTGTAAAGCGCTGGCAGGTCGACGCCGCGGTGAAACTGATCGACGAGGGCAATACGATTCCTTTTATCTCAAGATACAGAAAAGAAGTCACCGGATCATTAAACGACGAGCAGTTGAGAAAGCTGCATGAGCGTCTGGTATATCTGCGAAATCTGGAGGAGAAGAAAGAACAGGTCATCTCCGGCATCGAAGAGCAGGGAAAAATGACGGAGGAACTGAGACAGCAGATCCTTGCGGCGGAGACTCAGGTGACGGTGGAAGACCTGTACCGTCCGTACCGCCCGAAACGGAGGACAAGGGCTACGATCGCGAAGGAGAAGGGGCTGGAGCCGCTTGCAGCCTATATTATGCTGCAAGACGCGAAAGAACCGCTGGAAAATACGGCGCAGCAGTATGTTTCGGAAGAAAAGGAAGTTAAGAGTGCGGCGGATGCGATCGCGGGGGCGAAAGACATCATTGCCGAATCTATCTCCGATAATGCGGATTACAGGAGCCGGATACGAAAGACTACAACAAAAAAAGGAAAGGTTACTTCTACTGCCAAAGACCCGGAGGCGGAGTCGGTGTATGAGATGTACTATGAATTTGAGGAGCCTGTGTCAAAGCTTGCGGGACACAGGATACTTGCGCTGAACAGGGGCGAGAAAGAAAAAATCCTGACAGTGAAAGTAGAGGCGCCGGAAGAGGATATCCTGCGCTATCTGGAGAAGAAGACCATACATAAGGACAACCCTTATACAGCTCCTGTGCTGAAAGCGACGGTTGAAGACAGCTATCATCGTCTGATCGCACCGGCGATCGAGCGTGAGATCCGGAACGAACTGACAGAGAAGGCGGAGGACGGAGCCATCGAAGTGTTCGGCAAGAACCTGCACCAGCTTCTTATGCAGCCTCCGATCGCCGGAAAAGTGGTGCTCGGGTGGGATCCGGCATTCCGCACGGGATGCAAGCTGGCAGTGGTGGATCCGACGGGAAAAGTGATCGGGACAACGGTCATTTATCCGACCGCGCCGACGACACCCCAGAAGATCAAAGCCAGTAAGGATCTGCTCAAGAAGATCATACCGAAATATCATATTTCTCTCATCTCACTGGGGAACGGAACCGCGTCGAGGGAGTCGGAGCAGTTCATCGTGGAACTGCTCAAAGAGATTCCGGAGGAAAAAGTACAGTACGTGATCGTAAATGAAGCCGGAGCGTCCGTGTATTCCGCGAGCAAACTGGCAAGCGAGGAGTTCCCGAATTTCGACGTAGGACAGAGAAGCGCGGCGTCCATCGCGAGGAGGCTTCAGGATCCTCTGGCGGAACTGGTGAAGATCGATCCGAAATCCATCGGTGTGGGTCAGTACCAGCATGATATGAACCAGAAGAAGCTGGGAGAATCCTTAAGCGGCGTGGTAGAAGACTGTGTAAATAAAGTCGGAGTGGATCTGAATACCGCGTCCGCGCCGCTGCTTTCCTACATTTCCGGGATCAGCAGCACGACCGCGAAAAACATCGTGGCGTACCGGGAGGAGAACGGCCGTTTCACGGACCGCAGGGAGCTTTTGAAAGTGCCGAAACTGGGACCGAAAGCATTCGAGCAGTGCGCCGGATTTATGAGGATACAGGGCGGAAAGAATCCGCTGGACATGACGGGCGTGCATCCGGAATCATATGACGCGGCGGAGAAGCTGCTTAAGAAGCAGGGCTTTACGCCGGAGGATATCGCAGGACATCATCTGAACGGCCTGTCTCTTACGATCAGAGATTACAAAAAGCTTGCCGAAGAACTGGGGATCGGTGAGATCACGCTGCGGGATATTGTAAAGGAGCTGGAGAAACCGGCGCGCGACCCGCGCGACGAGATGCCGAAACCGATCCTGCGCACGGACGTCCTTGAGATGAAAGATTTAAAAGAGGGGATGGTCCTCAAAGGAACAGTGAGAAATGTTATCGACTTCGGCGTGTTTGTCGATATCGGAGTCCATCAGGACGGTCTTGTGCACATTTCCCAGATCACGGACCGGTACATCAAACATCCGCTGGAGGTTGTAAGTGTGGGAGATATTGTAGATGTGAAAGTGATGAGTGTAGATCTCAAGAAGAAACGGATCCAGCTCACAATGCGGGGGATTTAAGCAATAGTTTATACGTATTCTCTGATTTTTGCACAGCCTCTTGACATTTGTGAAAATAGTTGTTATATTACAAGTAGAACATTAGATCAACGTCAGATCATGATATCCGCATGGAGTTTTCTCTATGCGGATGATCTTAGTATAGAGGCTGACAGCTATGATACGGGAGGGTGGTTACAATGTCAGAGAAAAGAGATTATTATGAAGTGCTCGGAGTCAGCAGAAATGCGGACGACGCACAGATTAAAAAGGCTTATCGAAAACTTGCGAAAAAATATCACCCGGATACCAATGCAGGTGATACAGATGCGGAAAAGAAGTTCAAGGAAGTTACAGAGGCTTATACAGTCCTGAGCGATAAAGAAAAGAGAAAAATGTACGACCGGTTCGGTCACGCGGCATTTGATCAGACAGCAGGCGCAGGAGCGGAAAACGGCGGTTCGGACGGCGGATTCCGGAGAACATACGGCGGTCCGCGGGGCGGCTATCAGGAATATCATTTCGAAGGCGGCAATATGGATGATATCTTCGGGGACATTTTCGGCGGTTTCGGCGGCTTCAACAGCAGAGGATTCCGTCAGAAAGGGAGCGATATACGGGCGGAAGTGACGGTCGGATTCGAGGAAGCGGCATTTGGCTGTGACAAGGTCATCCGTCTGCAGGATCCCTCAGATCCGAATGGCGGCGTCCGGTCGCTGCAGGTGCATATCCCTGCGGGGATCGATACCGGAAAGTCGATCCGCCTGAAAGGCAGAGGAATGTCCGGCATGAACGGCGGAGAACCGGGAGACCTGCTGCTGAGAGTGACCGTTGCCGGAAAACCGGGGTATGAGAGAAAGGGCATGGATGTCTATACCACTGTGCGCGTTCCGTTTACAACGGCTGTGCTGGGCGGCGAGACGGTTGTCCGGACACTGTACGGCAATGTTATCTGTAAGATCAGAGAAGGCACTCAGTCAGGGTCCAAGATCCGCCTGAGAGGAAAAGGAATCGTCTCGATGAAAGATCCATCGGTTCACGGCGACCAGTATGTGACTGTGGAAGTGGAGGTCCCGCAGCATTTAAGCCCGGCGGCAAAGCAGAAGCTGAGGGAATTTGAGGCAGTATACGAGGGAAAAGCAAAAAGCGCATAAAAAACCGGCGGGACAGACATATGCGGAGGAGCGGCAAGCTCTGATGCATATGTCTTTTTTAAACCTCTCTTTCCTTGCGCTTGCGGTCCGGATTTGTTATGATTAACAGGTAAAATATACAGACAGCCATAATGGGAAATAATACTGTCGGAAAGAGGAAAATATATGAAGATAGGGATCGGAAATGACCATTCCGCGCTGGAACTCAAGGCGGAGATTGCAGAGTTCCTGAAGGAAAAAGGGCATGAAGTTGTAGATTACGGCACCAACTCACCGGAGAGCTGCGATTATCCGGCCTATGGGGAAAAAGTCGCGAGGGCAGTGGCGTCAGGAGAGATAGAGCAGGGAATACTGATCTGCGGCACGGGGCTGGGAATTTCATTGGCGGCGAATAAAGTCAAAGGCATCCGCGCGGCCGTATGCAGTGAGCCGTTTACGGCAAAGATGGCACGTGCCCATAATGACTGCAATATTCTTGCCTTCGGCGCGCGGGTCGTTGGAGCTGAGCTGGCGAAGATGATGGTTGAAACGTGGCTGAATACAGAATTCGAGGGCGGACGCCATCAGCGCAGAGTTGATATGATCACAGCGATCGAAGAAAAAAGAGAGAGATAAAAAGACTTCAGAAAGACGGAGCCGGCAGGAAAGGAAAGAGACAAATGACAAAAAAACAGCGTGCGTTGGAAGTGATCGAAAGGCTGAAAAAAGAATATCCGGACGCGGACTGTACCCTGGATTACGATCAGGCGTGGAAACTTCTGGTCAGCGTACGCCTTGCCGCCCAGTGTACGGACGCCCGTGTGAACGTAGTGGTGGAAGGATTGTATGAGAAATATCCAGACGTGAATGCACTGGCAGATGCGGATGTGAATGACATCGAGGCAATCGTGCGGCCATGCGGACTCGGCAAAAGCAAGGCGAGGGACATCAGCGCGTGCATGAAGATGATACGCGACGAATACGGCGGAAAAGTACCGGATGATTTTGATGAGCTCCTGAAGCTCCCGGGCGTCGGGAGAAAGAGTGCGAATCTGATCATGGGCGATGTGTTCGGGAAGCCGGCGATCGTGACAGATACTCACTGCATCCGTCTTGTCAACAGGATCGGACTCGTGGACGGCATCAAAGAGCCGAAAAAAGTCGAGATGGCGCTCTGGAAGATCATTCCGCCCGAAGAGGGAAGCGACTTCTGCCACCGGCTTGTCTGGCACGGCAGAGATGTCTGCACGGCACGGACGAAACCGCACTGCGACAGGTGCTGTCTGGCAGACATCTGTAAGAAGACCGGCGTCTGAGAACATTGCATGGACAAAAACGGGCATACCGGCTGAAAGCCGGGCGGCAAAGTGAATAAAAACGTTAATTTTGTCCAAATATAAGAAGGATAAGGAGGAGGATATGAAAAGTATCAAACTGAGAGATGATTTTTACTGGACAGGCATCATTGACGGGAAACTCAGGGTATTTGACATCATCATGTACACGGAGTTCGGGACGACTTATAACTCCTATGTGATGAAAGCCGGAGATAAGACAGTTCTTTTCGAGACGGCGAAAGCGAAGTTTTTTGACGAATATCTCGAAAAACTTCAGGAAGTGACCGATGTACACGGGATCGACTATCTTGTTGTAAGCCACACAGAGCCGGATCATGCCGGGAGTGTGGAAAAGCTTCTTGACCACAGCCCGCAGATGAAGATCATAGCGACAGGATGCGCCCTCGGGTTTCTCAAGGAGATCGTAAACCGTGATTTTGTCGGAATTCCGGCGAGAGACGGGGACAAAATGGTGATCGGAAACCGGACGCTTAGGTTCATGTTTGTGCCGAACCTGCACTGGCCGGACACGATGTATACATTTATCGAAGAAGAACAGATACTGGTTACTTGTGATTCTTTCGGCTCCCATTATTGCCTTCCGGAAGTGGTTTCCACAGAGATCAGGAACGAGGAAGATTATCAGAAAGCTTTAAAATATTATTATGACTGTATCATCGGTCCATTTAAGCCGTTTATGCTTAAAGCGCTCGACCGGGTGGAGAATATGGACATTTCCATGGTCTGTACAGGACATGGGCCGGTGCTTGTGGGAGACAGGATCAGGTCGGTGATGAAGAAGTACCGGGAATGGTCAACGGTCGTGAACCCGAATCCGAAGAAGACAGTCATCATACCGTATGTGAGCGCTTACGGATATACGAAATCTCTGGCGGAAAAGATTGCAGAGGGTGTACGGGACAGTGGTGACATTGATGTGCGCTCCTATGATATGGTCGAGGCTGACGCGGCGAAAGTAAACGAAGAACTGCTTTTCGCGGACGGCATACTCTTCGGTACCCCTACGATCGTGGGGGACGCGTTAAAGCCGGTCTGGGATCTGACGCTGGGCATGTTCCCGGCGACACACGGAGGAAAGTATGCCGGGGCATTCGGCAGCTACGGTTGGAGCGGCGAGGGCGTCCCGAATATCACAGAGAGGCTAAAACAACTGAAGATGAAGGTATCCGAAGGATTCCGCTTGCGTTTCAAACCGTCGGAGGCGGATCTGGTGAGCGCATATGAGTACGGGTATCAGTTCGGGTGTACTGTTCAGAATAAGGAGCCGGTGAAGCCGAAGAAGAAGGGCGCCGGAAGCCTTGTCAAATGTCTTGTCTGCGGTGAGATATTTGACGCTTCGCTGGAAATCTGTCCGGTATGCGGCGTCGGGAAAGAGAATTTTGTACCGGCGGATGTGGAAGACACCGGCTACAGGAACGACACACAGGAATATTACGTTATCCTCGGAAACGGAGCGGCGGGCTTTAATGCGGCGAAAGCCATCCGTGAGAGGGATAAGACAGGTTCCGTTGTGGTGGTCTCCGACGAGCCGTACCCCTCCTACAACCGTCCGATGCTGACGAAAGCTATCGTTACGGGGTTAAGCGCGGAGCAGATCGCCATCGAGGGAACGGAATGGTATGAGGAGAACCGAATCTATCAGATGCTCGGCAAACAGGCGGTTTCCATTGATATGGAGGCGAAGGAAGTGCTGCTGGACGGAGGAGAGAAGCTCCGTTTTACCCGCCTGATCTATGCCATGGGAAGCGAATGCTTTATCCCGCCGATGGAGGGACGCGGACTCCCGGAAGTCGTGGCGATCCGCAGGCTGAGTGATGTAGAAAAAGTAGAGAACCTTATGCAGACAGCGAAAAATGCTGTTGTGATCGGCGGCGGCGTGCTTGGTCTGGAAGCAGCGTGGGAGCTGAAAAAGGCAGGGCTTAATGTAACGGTCATGGAGGCGGCGCCGGTCCTCATGGGACGCCAGTTAGACAATGGATCCGCAGAAATCCTCAGGGAGACTGCGGCGAAACATGGTGTGACGGTCCGTACAGGCGTCTCTGTGGAAGCAATTGAAGGAGAAGAGCATGTGAGCAGTGTCCGCATCGGAGGAGGCGAGACGATACCCGCGGATCTTGTCATCGTGTCCGCGGGCGTCAGGGCGAAGACAGAGCTGGCACAGTCGATCGGGCTGGAAACCGGACGCGCTGTTAAGGTGAACGGCCATATGGAGACAAATGTACCGGGAGTCTATGCCTGCGGCGACTGCGCGGAATATGAAGGCGCAAACTATGCTATCTGGCCGGAAGCGTCAGAACAGGGAAAGATTGCCGGAGCAAATGCCGCGGGTGAGAAGCTGGAGTACGAGCCGGTGGATGCAGCGCTTACGTTCCACGGAATGAATACCGCACTCTTCGCGGCGGGAGATAACGGTAAGAATCCGAACCTGCTGTACAAGACTGTAGAGTTCCGGGATATGGGAAAAGGACAGTACCGTAAATATTACTTCCTTAACAACAGATTGTCCGGAGTGATCCTGATGGGCGATCTGAGCGAAATGGCGAGTATGACAGAGGCGCTCAGAAAACATGCCCCGTATAAAGACGTAATACAGTAAATATAATATAACGGTCCGATGTTCCGGCGGAAGAAATAACAGAATAGCCGGCTGAAGAACAGGGGGATGGAACATGCGCTACTTTGACTGTCATGCGGATACACTTACGGAAATTAAGAAGCCGGGGGAGGATCTGGAGAAAAACACCTGCGATCTGGATCTGGAACGGGCGGAGAGTTTTGCGGATCCCTATACGCAGATTTTTGCCATATGGAGAGACAGAAAGAAGATGGATAAGGATAAACCCGAAGAAGGGTTCCTGAAACTGTACAGGCATGCGACAGAACTTCTGGAAAAGGCGGACCGGAAGATCCTCTGGTGCAGAAACGCGCGCGATATGGAAAAAGCTCACAAGAGCGGCAAAGCCGCCGCCTTTCTCTCCTTGGAAGATGTGTCCACGGCAGGCAGATATGCGGAGCGGATCCGCAGTCTCGGATTCCGGTTTGCCATGCTGACATGGAACTATGAGAACCGTTATGCCTGCGGGGCGTTTTCCGATCAGCGGAAAGGTCTCACGGAGGAAGGAAAGGAACTGGCGAAATATCTGACCGGTCAGGGAATCATCATGGATATCTCCCATCTGTCAGATCAGGGAGCAGAAGATCTGCTGACGCTGACGGATGTACCGGTCATCGCATCTCACTCCAATGTCCGTTCCGTATGTTATCATCCCCGCAATCTGCCGGACGGACTGATCATGGAGCTGATCCGGAGACGGGGATTGATCGGGATCAATTTCTTTGCATCCTTTGTGGGAGAGAAACCGCAGATCGGGGATCTTCTCCGGCATATGGACGCAATCCTCAATATGGGCGGGGAAGATGTTCTGGCTCTGGGAGGCGATCTGGACGGCTGCGGCGGGGTGTTCCCCGATGGCATGACCGGAGTGGAGTCTGTTCCTGTCCTGAGAGAACGGATGGAGGAGGCCGGGTTCGGCGCGGAACTGATCGAAAAGATCTTTTTCGGAAATGCGGAGAATTTTATCCGGAGAAATGTATTGTGACGGTTTTACGTGGTGAACGGATCAAACACGTTACAGAGAAGAGAAATCGGTCATTGACCATGTGTCATCCCTTCCTTTTACCGATGAAAGAAGGGGCGCATTAAGACTGTAGGACCGGAATATGCCGAGAAAGCAGAGAAGGCATATTCCGGTCCGGTCCACAGTCTTGCGATCATTCAGGGGGGCATCCGGTATTACGACTGTTTATTTTCACCGGCATCCGCCACTTCAGTGATGGATTTGACAAGCCCCGCGATTCCCTGTATTTCCGAAGGGATGATGATCTTGGTTGCTTTGCCGTCGGCAGCTTTCTCGAATGCTTCGAGGCTTCTGAGCGTCAGGACCGCATTATCGGCTCCGGCATCTTTCAGGAATCTGATACCATCGGCGGTTGCCTGCTGTACTTTCATGATCGCTTCCGCCTCTCCTTCTGCCTCGCGGATCATTTTTTCTTTCTCGGCTTCCGCCTGCAGGATCGCGGCCTGCTTTGCCGCTTCGGCTTCCAGGATGACCGATTCTTTTTGCCCCTCTGCAACAAGTACGGTAGATTTCTTCTCTCCCTCTGCGCGGAGGATTGCCTCACGTCTCTCACGTTCCGCTTTCATCTGCTTTTCCATCGCATCGCGAATCGCGGCCGGCGGGGTGATATTCTTGAGCTCCACACGGTTGACCTTGATTCCCCAGGGGTCGGTTGCGCGGTCCAGCTCTGCCCTCATTTTCGTATTGATCGTCTCACGGGACGTAAGCGTTTCGTCCAGTTCCAGATCGCCGATGATATTCCTGAGCGTGGTCGCCGTCAGGTTTTCGATTGCTACGATCGGGTTTGCCACGCCGTAACAGAACAGCTTCGGATCCGTAACAGAATAAAAGATGACCGTGTCTATCTGCATGGTTACATTATCCTTTGTGATCACGGGCTGGGGCGGAAAATCCACGACCTGTTCCTTCAGATCGATGCGCCTTGCCGCGCGGTCAATGATCGGCAGTTTGAAGTGGAGGCCGGTGCTCCATGTCGTGAGATACGCGCCGAGACGTTCCACAACGACTGCCTGTGCCTGATGTACGATATTAACGCATGAGATCAGGATAAGTACTACGATCACAAGGATGATCAGAAAAAGAATTGTTCCGATACCGATTAATGGTGTGTTCATGTTGGTTCCTCCTCATATTTCTCTACGATTAATTTTACCCCGGAAACGGTGATGACTTTTGCAAGATCATCCTTTTCCAGAATGACATTGTCATCCTGCGAGCGGACAGTCCATTCCTGCCCGTCTACAATGCTCTTGCCGGTCTGTTTCAGATTATCGACCCGCTCTGTGATCTTTATGATCTCTCCGATCTTGCTCTCGTAGTTGGTCTTCAGACGATTTCGGTTCAGATATTTTGCCGCCCATGGCCTTGTCAAGAGCATAAGTATGATCGATACGGCAAAAAACAGGATGATCTGAACGCCAAGATCCGCCCCCAGTGTGTTTGCCCCCGCCGCTGCCAGTGCTCCTATGGAAAACCAGATCGTTGTCAGCCCTACCGTGAATATCTCAATAAGGAGCAGGACGATGAACAGACTGATCCAGATCAGGTTCAGCATAGAGGGGGAAAGTGAAAGAATACCTGCTTCCATATAATATCGCCTCCTTTATAATATTAAATACAATAAATTATGGATAATTGATTTAATTTATTCTATCATAAGTACG
>CAZJRY010000067.1:4485-12447 GCA_964548625.1 uncultured Mediterraneibacter sp. | reverse complement strand
GCGTTGCCGGGATCACGTACAATACAAAACATAAAGAAACAGCAAAAAAATTTCTGGAATATCTGTTGGAGGAAGAATGATGAGTATATTTGCAACAGAGGGAAAACTTGCAGGATTTCTGAACAGATTGGGTGATCTGATCTTGCTGAATGTCCTGACACTGATTTGCATGATCCCGGTCGTGACGGCAGGAGCTGCGTTCACGTCCATGTATGAGATCACACTGAAAATGGTAAAAAACGAGGAGGGGAAGATCAACACCTTGTTTTTCAGCGCCTTTAAAAATAATCTTAAAAAATCTACGGTAATCTGGCTTGCGGGCGGCGGCATTGCTGCTTTCCTTGTGCTGGATATCAGGCTTCTGGGCCAAATGGGCGGCTCATGGGTAACGTACTACAGGATCATTTTGTTTGTACTTGCGCTCATGGTGCTGATGTTCACTTTATTTGCTCTGGTAACAGCGGCAAGATTTGAAAATACTCTGAAAAATACGGTTAAAAACGGGATTTTGTTCTGCGTGATCCATTTCCTGAAGTCAATTCTTATGTTTGCGGTCACGCTGGTTCCGGTTGTACTGCTGTCCATATCCTTTCGGTTCTGCGCGCTGATCGTTCTTCTCGGAGTATCCGGACCGGCGTTCCTTACCAGTATTTATTTCCGGAATCTGTTTAAGGATTTTGAGTAAGCAAAAGGCGATAGAAAAAACATCCCAGGAGGTTTAAAATGGATAAAAAAATATGGAAAGATCCGAAGAATGAGAAAAGACTGGATGAAGCGCAGACGCCTCTCTGGTTCTGGAATGACAAACTGGAGACGGACGAGCTGAAAAGACAGCTTGAGATGCAGACAGAGATCGGCGTCAGATGTACGAATCCGCATGCCAGAAGAAATAAAAGCGAGGGGTTTATCGGAGGTTATTTGGATGAGGAATGGTTTGACCATATAGGGACAGTGGTCAGCTACAAGAGAGAGCACGGGGAGAAAATGTGGCTCTATGACGAGATAGACTGGCCGGCAGGAACCTGCGGACAGACCATCACTCTGGATGAAAATAACCGTGAAAAATATATCACGATCCGGACATGCGAGGTGCACGCAGGAGAAACATTCCGCGCCCAGCTTAAAACATTTGAGGGAAACGGACTTTTCGGAATAAAACCGGATACCGACAGGTCCGGCCTGGCATTTAACATACATGTGACCGACCAAAATACAATGGAAGAACTTCCCATAGACAACTGTCTGATCTTTGACAGGTTCGGCCCCGAGTTTGAGCTTAAGGCTGACAGGGACTGCACGGTTTTTATCACGAAGATAAACACAGACCTGTACGAGTGCGGAGGAAACGGACAGGTAAGCTATCTCAATGCGGACGCGGCGCGGCAGTTCCTTACGTCTACTTATGATAAGTATTACGAACATTTTCCTGAGGCATTTGGGAATATCATTACCGCCGTGTTTGACGATGAGACAAGGATGTGTCATCCGATCCCCTGGAGCAGTGAATTCGCGGAAGTATTCAGAGAACAGAAAGGATATGATATCCGTCAGGAGCTGTTCCGTATCATTCTCCCCGGTGAGAAAGCGGGAAGGGTAAGATGTGATTATTTTGATGTTCTTGCATATTTGTACCAGCACAACTATTTCGGAGTACTCCATGAGTGGTGCAAAGACCATGGAATCGCGCTGTTCGCCCATCTTCTCGGCGAGGAAACCATGTTCGGACATACAAGGTACAGCGGAGATTATCTCAGACAGAACCGGTATCAGGATATCTGCGGAGTGGATCATCTGGGCAAAGGGATCGGAAGCCTGAATATCAAGTTCGCCGCCTGCGGAGCACATTCCTACGGAAAGAAAAGAACAGCGGTGGAGGTTTTTGCAGGATGCGGCTGGGATATGACATTTGAGGAATATATCAGGATCATAACATGGATGTATCAGATGGGGATGCAGATCATCATTAATCACGGCTTTTTTTATTCCGACAGAGGCGAGAGAAAGAATGACTGGCCGCCCTCACAGTTTTTCCAGTGGCAGGGATGGAGCCGCCAGTCAGAGGGAAATGATATGATAAGACGGCTTCATTACGCCCTGACGGACGGTATTAACGAAGCGGATATCCTTGTATATTTCCCGCTTGAGACATTCTGGTATTATTATCTGCCGGATCAGAATTACACGCACGGCTTTTTCCACGGGGCATTTTTGAAAGATGAAAATGCCGCCAGGATCGATACAGAGATCCAGACGCTGCTGAACAGTCTCTTGGAACATAATCTTGATTTTGATCTGCTTCACAGAGATGCAGTGGAAAATTTCAGGACAGAAGGTGCGGAGATCGTCAACTGCGCAAGCGGGCAGAAATTTCGGGCGCTGCTTTTGCCCGGGTGTGAAGTGCTTCCTGTGGAAGTGGCAAGACTTTGCGAGGAGTTCGCAGACGGAGGCGGGAAACTTATATTCGTCGGTACAGTTCCAAAGCTGGCTCTAAATCCGGCGGACGACAGGGAGCTTACGGCAATCATGGAACGCATGTCGCTTTCGGGAAAAGCAGAGTATCTCTCTATGGATCCGGAGAATATCTGCGGATGCCTCAAATCGGCAGTTCCCTGCCCGATAAAGATCGTAAAAGGAACTTCAGGGACGAGAAATAACCATCTGGCTTATCCCCCTTACCTGATCGATCCGTACACGCATGGGGGCGAGGATCTCACCGGCGTAATGTTTACCAGATATATCAAGGATGGAAAGAGAAACACATTGTTTATGAATTACAGCAGCCATCCTGAGATGATCGAGGCATGGATCAGCGGCAAAGGTAAAGAGCCCGAGATCTGGAATACATTTACAGGGGAGATCAGTATAGCGCAGATTGTACGTAAAGAGGAATACGGATACAGAATAAGGTTAAATCTGCCGTGTAATTATGGTATGATAGTTGTAAGCGAACTCTGACAACAGGAATTAATATAATATAAAAACAGACGGAGGACAGCATAATGCGGAAAGTCAAAAAGAGAAACTTTACGGGGACAGTCAGCCCGCAGATATCGCGGCGGGAGGCTGCCAATATGGAGACCGCGCGCCGTGCTGCGGCGGAAGGCATGGTACTTCTGAAAAATGAAGACAGGGTGCTGCCGGTTGCGCCGGGCACGAAAATCGCTCTTTACGGAAGCGGCGCTTCCAGAACAGTAAAAGGCGGTACCGGGTCAGGAGATGTAAACGAAAGACACAGCGTAAGTATTTACGAAGGGTTAAAAGAAGCCGGATATAAGATCACCACGGAAGACTGGATCAGAGATTATGATGAGCGGTATGAAAAGGCAAGGGAAGCATGGCGGGATGATATCTTAGAAAGGGCAAAAGACAAGGGAGAGGGAGCTGTCCCTTTCTTCAATATTTACAGTACAACGCCCTTCATCCGGCCGGAAGGAATGGAGGCTTCTCCCACGGATGCGGAATATGCGTTTTACATTCTGAGCCGCGTTGCAGGCGAAGGAGCGGATCGATACAACAGAGAAGGAGATTATCTTCTGACAGATGGTGAGGAGAAACTTCTCAGCGATATATGCCGGTATTATAAAAATGTCATTGTCGTGGTGAATACAGGGGGACTTGTCGACCTCTCCTTTATGGACAGATATAAAAACATACGGGGACTGATCCAGATGGTCCAGGCAGGAATGGGCGGCGGGAGCGCGCTTGCGGACATGGTGTCAGGCAAAGTCGTCCCTTCCGGAAAACTGACAGACAGCTGGGCATATAAATACAGTGATTATCCGAATGCATCGACATTCTCACATAATAACGGCAATGTGGATCAGGAAAGATATGAAGAGGGAATCTATGTAGGGTATCGATATTTTGATACGTTTGATCTACCGGTCAGATACGGGTTCGGCTTCGGACTGTCTTATACGGATTTTTCGATCCTGGTGAAAGAAATTTCGTGTGACACGGATTCTGCCGGGATCCGTGTCACAGTCGTTGTGAAAAATACGGGAAGTGTATACAGCGGACGGGAGGTCGTGCAGATCTACGTTTCCTGTCCGCAGGGAAAAACAGACAAAGAATACCGGAGACTGGCCGCGTTTGAAAAGACGAAGACGCTTGCGCCCGGAGAAGATCAGACATTGACACTTAAAATCTGCCCTGAAGCGCTTGCGTCCTACGATGCGGCAGAGCCCGGGTGGGTCATGGACAAAGGCGCATATGGAATATGGGTCGGGAACAGTCTCGGATCATCCCGGCTTTCAGGCGAGATCATCATGGAGGATGCAGTTGTTCTGGAGCGGACACAGAATATCTGTCCTCTGAAAGAAAATCTCATAGAAATCCATGCAGACGCGGAAAGACAGACAGAAAAATACAGAACTGCAAGGAACGAAACATCTGCTGCCGGGAAAGAGGGCGGCACTGCATTCCGGCAGATTGTTTTTCCGGCAGATCATCTTGAAACACGTGAGGTCGTCTACCGGACAAATGCGGATATCTACACGGCAGAATCTATGGAATTTGTCAATACACTCTCAGATGAGGAACTCATAAAGCTGGCTTCCGGTGATCCGGGAAAAGCACAGGGCGGGAATCTCGGCGCCGCCGGAGTTACTGTGCCGGGATCGGCCGGCGAGACAAATGCATGTGCGCTCTCCAAAGGACTGGCAAGTATTGTACTTGCAGACGGACCGGCAGGACTTCGCCTGATGAAATATTATCATGTACATGAGGGAAAGATCGTATCGATGCCGTTCCAGTTCAGCCTGGAGGGAGGGATATTCTGCCCCGATACAGAAGAACTTCCCGGAGAGAGATATTACCAGTACTGTACAGCTATCCCGGTCGGGACGCTGCTGGCACAGACATGGGACAGGAAGATCCTGGAAGAGACAGGCCGTATGATCGGCGGCGAGATGGAAGAATTCGGCGTTACGCTCTGGCTGGCGCCGGGAATGAATATACACCGGAATCCGCTTTGCGGGCGTAATTTCGAGTATTATTCAGAAGATCCTCTGCTGTCGGGCATGATGGCGGCAGCCATCACAAAGGGAGTCCAGTCGGTGAAAGGATGCGGAACAACGATCAAACATCTGGCATGCAACAATCAGGAGGACAACAGGATGGGATCAGATTCCATCGTATCCGAGAGAGCGCTGCGAGAGATATACCTGAAAGGTTTTGAGATTGCTGTAAAGGAATCGCAGCCTATGGCGATCATGACAAGCTACAACCTGATCAACGGGATCCATGCCGCGAATAATTATGATATATGTACACAGGCAGTAAGAAATGAGTGGGGATTTTGCGGACTGATCATGACAGATTGGACGACTACGGAAACAGGAGATTCCTGTACTGCTTCCGGCTGTATGCGCGCGGGCAATGATCTGATCATGCCGGGCGCGCAGAGCGATCATGATAATCTGCGTAAAGAACTTGCAGAGGGGACGCTGAAAAAGGAAGATATAAAGGCATGTATCTGCAGACTGACGGATACTGTATGGCGATCGGGAATGTATGAAGAATAAATTTCCGGCAAAAGACAACAAAAGATGATAAAAAAATTCCCGGTCATGTCCTGACCGGGAATACCCTTTGTCCGCGGCTTATGCAAGCCGGAATCTTCTGATGAAATTCTTTGTGAACCAGTCGGTGATCTTACCTGTGCAGACTGCGGCGATCACAGTTCCGACCCCTACGACAGACAGCGTATCGAGTATGGCAAAGGAGAACACGGCCGAGATAAGTGTGAATGCAATCTCTATATATACTCTCACTGTACCATATGGTTTTTTCACTCTTGCAGACAGACTGGATACAAAGCCTTCCATCGGCAGGACCGCAAAACCTGAACTGATGGTAAAGGAAGCCCCGGCAGCCATGACCGCACAGGACAGCAGCGCCAGCAGGATCCTGACGGATAAATGCTGTACAGAGAAAAGCTGCATCGGCAGAGAGGTGAGCTGGATAAACACGGAATAAATGAATATCAGTGCAAGCTGGATCAGCTGCTTTTTGCCGGCCTTCCGCTCCACAACTGTCTCACAGACGAGTAGAGTAAAGTTGACGAAGAAGTTGAACATTGCATAGCTGCCCGCGGGAAAGAATTCTGAGAGCGCAAGAGCGATCGTACAGCTCGGCGCAACTCCGAGAGCAGATTTCAAAAACAGGTTGGATCCGACGGAAAGTATCAGAAGACCTGTGATATAGCAGATTATTTTTTTGAGGGTGTCGTTTTGGATTTTCATTTTCGTTCCTCCTTGATTCGATTACATTATAGAAACCGCTGCGCGGAGAGTCAATTCGACTTCCGACAGAATATATTCCTGAAAGGAATAAATGGATATGAATATAGATCAACTAAAATATTTTATTGAATTATGCCGTGAAAAAAATTTTACTGAGGCGTCATTTGCCTGCAGCCTGAGCCAGAGTGCGCTCTCCAAGCAGATACAGAAGCTGGAAAAAGAACTTGATGCGCCTCTTCTTAATCACAGCACCCGGCGGTTTGAACTGACGGAAGCCGGAAGGATATTTTACGAATACGCCGTAAAAACTCTGGATGATTATGAAAAGATGCTGGAGATGATCCATTTAAAAAAGGAAATATGCATCGGAAGCATGTCTGTACTCTCGCCGTATCATTTTGCCGGAGTTCTTGCGGCTTTTCAGACAGAGTATCCGGAGATCGATCTGACGCTTGACGAGCAGAGCGCGGATCACATTCTCGCGCATATGGAAGAATATGATTTTACGATCCTCCGGTCTCTGCTTGTCACAGACAGCACAAAATATCACTCGATCCTTCTGTATGACGACTACCTCTGCGCGGTAGTATACCGGTCACATCCTCTGGCAGGGAGAAAAAGTATCCGGCTTGATGAACTGAAAAATGAAAAATTTATTTTCCCCCAGAAAGGAAGCGGAGGATACGAGGCGTTTCTGGAGAGTTGTCTCAAAGCGGGATTTACGCCGGATATCCAGTATGAATTCCCTCAGGCCAATACGATTATGAGTTTTGTGAAAGAGGAGATGGGCGTAACGATCAACTTTACGCAGGTTTACAGAGAATCAGGCGGCACGGGACTCTGCATGATCCCTCTGGAGGATCCGCCTCATTATCCGATCTCTTTATATTATCCAAAGCAGCAGGTTGTCCCGGAAGAGAAAAAAGCCTTTATCCGTTTTATAAAGAAATGGAAGCGGACGAACGGAATCAGCAGCCCGGAAAAAGAGAAATAGGGCGTAGGAATTATAATGAAAATATCTTGACATAAAATGTATGACTGCGGTAGAATAACCGGTGTAGACAAAGCGTTGAAGAGGACAGTAGGCTGTCTGTACATCGACAGAGAGGGATTGCAGGCTGAAAAGATCCTGTTGTACGGCATGACTGAAGACCACCTCTGAGCGGCCCTAATCAGGCACGGTGATTCCGTTATCATCACGTGAATTAAGATGGTTTTCCATGGAAAACAAGCAGGGTGGAACCGCGGGAGTATTACCCGTCCCTGTGTGGAGTGTTTCCGTGTGACTGCATAGATTTCAGAAAAGTAAGAGACATTCCGTGGAATGTCTCTTTTGTTTGGAAAGTCTTACAGGAAATTCCTGTGAGCAGGATTTTATCTGCGTCAGCCGGAAAACAAAAAAGATAAATAGTAGAAAGGAAGAGAAAAAGATGAAGATCACATTAAAAGACGGCTCATTCAAAGAGTATCAGGAACCAAAGAGCGTGTATGAGATCGCTGTTGATATCAGTGAAGGGCTTGCCAGAGTTGCTACATCCGGTGAGGTTGACGGAGAAATCGTCGATCTGAGGACGGTGATCAATCATGACTGCGAGCTCAGTATCCTGACATTTAACGATGAAAAAGGAAAAGGAGCATTCCGACATACGGCTTCTCATATCATGGCGCAGGCAATTAAACGTCTGTATCCTGAGACAAAGCTTGCCATCGGACCGTC
>CAZJRY010000067.1:0-4385 GCA_964548625.1 uncultured Mediterraneibacter sp. | reverse complement strand
GGCGCATACTGGAGAGGCGACGAGCACAATAAGATGCTCCAGAGGATCTATGGGACCGCGTTCCCGAAGAAAGCGGAACTGGAAGAGTACCTGTCCATGATCGAAGAGGCAAAGAAACGTGATCACAGAAAACTCGGCAAAGAGCTGGGACTGTTCATGATGCGTGAGGAGGGACCGGGATTCCCGTTCTTCCTGCCGAACGGCATGGTGCTTAAGAACACACTGCTTGACTACTGGAGGGAGATCCACCGCAAGGCCGGATACGTGGAGATCAGTACGCCGATCATGCTGAGCCGCCATCTGTGGGAGACTTCCGGACACTGGGATCATTATAAAGAGAACATGTATACAACCGTGATCGACGACGTGGATTTTGCCATCAAGCCGATGAACTGTCCGGGCGGTATCCTTGTCTATGAGTCAGAGCCGCGTTCCTACCGCGACCTGCCGATCCGTATGGGCGAGCTCGGTCTGGTGCACCGCCATGAGAAATCCGGACAGCTCCACGGACTGATGCGCGTGCGGTGCTTTACCCAGGACGATGCGCATATTTTTATGACTCCGGAGCAGATCAAGGACGAGATCAAAGGCGTTGTAAAACTGATCGACGAGGTATACAGTCTCTTCGGATTTAAATATCATGTAGAGCTTTCCACCCGCCCGGAGGACAGCATGGGAAGTGATAAAGACTGGGAGATGGCGACAGACGCCCTCAGGGCAGCCCTCGACGATATCGGGCTTTCCTATGTCGTAAATGAAGGGGACGGCGCGTTCTACGGGCCGAAGATCGACTTCCATCTGGAGGACTCCATCGGAAGGACATGGCAGTGCGGTACGATCCAGCTCGACTTCCAGCTCCCGCTGCGGTTCAATCTGGAATATACAGGAGCAGACGGAGAAAAGCACAGACCGATCATGATCCATCGTGTCGTATTCGGTTCCATCGAGCGTTTCATCGGTATCCTGATCGAGCACTTCGCAGGCGCGTTCCCGACATGGCTTGCGCCGGTACAGGTGAAGGTGCTTCCGATCTCCGACAAACATATGGAGTACGGTATGAAAGTCCTGAACGAGCTGCAGGCAGCAGGTATCCGCGCCGAGATCGATACCCGCGCCGAGAAGATCGGATACAAGATCCGCGAGGCGCAGATGAAGAAGATCCCGTATATGCTTGTTGTCGGCGCGAAAGAAGAGGAGGAAGAAAAAGTATCCGTCAGAAGCAGAAAAAACGGTGATGAGGGACAGTGCGGGCTCGGTGAGTTTGCAGAGAAGATCAAAGAAGAGATTGAACTGAAGAAATAAATTTTTATCGCCTGAAAATAACAGAATATTCCGGAGGCCGGCTTTTGTTGTCATTACAAAAATATAAAATGGTTTCCTTTTCTTAATAATCGTTCCGGGGGCAGATGTTATTCTGAAAATACATGATAATGTGTTTGCGGGATTGTATTACACTATATTTTGTGGTAGAATGATGTGCAGACGGACAGGCCCCGCAGCGGCGGTTCATTGGAGCAGCCGCGCGGCCGTTCCCCCAATGAGACGATTAAGGAGAAGGCAGAATGAAGATTATCAAAAGAAACGGTTCCGAAGAAGCATTCGACATTAGAAAGATTATAAGAGCTGTCACAAAAGCGGACGTAAAGGCGGAGAACAGAAGCCTGACTGACGCGCAGATAGAGGACATCGCCGAATTTGTGGAATTCAAGTGCAATAAACTGAACCGTGCCGTATCTGTAGAGGAGATACAAGATATGGTGGAGAATCAGATCATGGCCACAGGAGCTTTTGACCTTGCGAGGAGATATGTGAGATACCGCTATAAACGTTCACTTGTCCGGAAAGCGAACACGACGGACAACAGGATACTTTCCCTGATCGAATGTAATAACGAAGATGTGAAACAGGAAAATTCCAACAAGAATCCGACGGTAAACAGTGTACAGAGGGACTACATGGCAGGAGAAGTAAGCCGCGACCTTACCCGGAGGATGCTTCTTCCGGAAGATATCGTGGAGGCGGACAAACAGGGGATCATCCATTTCCATGATTCCGACTACTATGCACAGCATATGCATAATTGCGATCTGATAAATCTGGAGGATATGCTGCAGAACGGAACTGTCATCAGCGGAACTATGATCGAGAAACCCCACAGCTTTTCAACGGCATGCAATATCGCCACGCAGATCATCGCTCAGGTGGCCAGCAACCAGTATGGCGGCCAGAGTATCTCCCTCACCCATCTTGCGCCGTTTGTACAGGTCTCGAGGGATAAAATACGCGCGGAAGTGGAAGAAGAGATGCGTGTGATCGGATTTGACTGTCTGGCGGATCAGCTCAATGAGATCGTTGAAAGACGGCTGAAAAAGGAAATTACAAAAGGTGTCCAGACGATCGAATATCAGGTCATCACTCTGATGACAACAAACGGACAGGCTCCGTTCCTCACGGTATTTATGTATCTAAATGAAGCGAAAGACGAGGCCGAGAAAAAAGATCTGGCGATGATCATCGAGGAGACGCTCAAACAGCGGTATCAGGGCGTGAAGAACGAGGCGGGGGTCTGGGTTACACCGGCGTTCCCGAAACTGATCTATGTGCTTGAAGAAGATAATATAGAAGAGGGGGCGCCGTATTATTATCTGACTGAGCTTGCCGCAAAATGCACGGCAAAACGGCTTGTGCCGGATTACATTTCCGAAAAGAAGATGAAAGAACTCAAAGAAGGCAACTGTTTCCCCGTAATGGGATGCAGGAGCGCTTTAAGCCCGTGGAAAGACGAGAACGGCGAGTATAAATTCTACGGACGTTTCAATCAGGGGGTTGTGACGGTCAACCTTGTGGATGTGGCGCTGTCCTCCGGTCAGGATATGGAAAAGTTCTGGAAGATTTTCGATGAGAGGCTGGATCTGTGCTACCGTGCCCTGATGTGCAGGCACAACCGGCTGAAGGGGACGCTTTCGGACGCGGCGCCGATCCTCTGGCAGTACGGCGCGCTGGCACGGCTGAAAAAAGGAGAGCCCATTGATAAACTGCTTTACGGCGGATACTCCACGATTTCTCTCGGATATGCAGGGCTGTATGAATGTGTGAAATACATGACCGGTAAATCCCATACAGATCCGGACGCAACACCGTTTGCGCTGGATGTCATGAAGCATATGAATGCAGCGTGTGATAAGTGGAAAAAAGAGACGAACATCGGATTCAGCATCTACGGATCGCCGATCGAGAGTACAACATATAAATTCGCAAAATGTCTGCAGAAGAGATTCGGCATCGTACCGGGCGTGACAGACAAGAGTTATATCACAAACAGCTATCACGTACATGTCACGGAAGAGATCGACGCATTTTCCAAGCTGAAATTCGAGTCCCAGTTCCAGGCGCTCTCCACAGGCGGTGCGATCAGCTATGTGGAAGTACCGAATATGCAGGACAATATACCGGCAGTGCTTCAGGTGATGCGGTTTATTTATGATAATATCATGTATGCGGAGCTGAATACGAAGAGCGACTACTGTCAGGTGTGCGGATATGATGGAGAAATCCGGATCGTGACGACAGAAGACGGAAAGCTTGAATGGGAGTGCCCGCACTGCGGAAACAGAGATCAGGACAAGCTGAATGTGGCAAGACGTACCTGCGGTTATATCGGAACCCAGTTCTGGAACCAGGGAAGAACGCAGGAAATCAAGGAGAGAGTGCTGCATTTGTAATAACAGTTCAGCCATCCGGCGGCAGGAGACGGATGTATGCCCGATGAACTGCTGCTATCTGGCATAGTGAATGTGTGGCAACAGGAAAAAATATGCACTACGGAGAAATTAAGAAATATGATATCGCCAACGGAGAGGGAGTAAGAGTCTCCCTCTTCGTTTCCGGCTGTACCCATCATTGTCCCGGCTGCTTTAATGAGGACACGTGGGACTTCGGTTATGGAAGAGAATATACGGATGAGACAGAACAGGAGATTTTAGAGGCGCTTTCTCCGGACTATATAAACGGTCTGACCCTGCTCGGGGGAGAACCCTTTGAACCGCAGAACCAGAAAGCGCTTGTACAGCTCCTGAGAAAAGTGAGAGAGCAGTACCCGCAAAAGACTGTGTGGTGCTACAGCGGTTATCTGTTTGACCGGGAACTCCTGAATGACAGCAGGGCAAGGTGTGAGTGTACGGATGCGATGCTCTCTATGATCGACATACTTGTAGACGGAAGATTTGTGGAGAAGTTAAAGGATATCCGGCTTGTGTTCCGCGGGTCGTCGAACCAGAGGATCATTGATGTGAAGAGAAGTCTGGAGAGCAGTGAGATTGTACTCTGGGAACCTAAAGTAAAGAGAGGAATCTAAAGTACTTCTTCATCAAGTTCAAAAAGCAGCT
>CAZJRY010000066.1:0-13056 GCA_964548625.1 uncultured Mediterraneibacter sp. | reverse complement strand
GCAAGGCGCTTGATTTATACGGATCAGGCGCCTTTTCACATATATAAATATCTTAATCTGCGCAGGAATTAAAAAGCTTTTCAGAACGCCTAAAAAAAAATTAGGCGTTCTAAAAAATATTTAGAATTCGTGTTGCATTTATATAATATTAATGGTATCCTATAATCAGCGGCAGGGTTGCGTGCGTGATTTGCACAATGAACTGCAAAAGCACATCGAGAACGGTATGTGGAAAATAAATAAAAAGGAGAAATTAACATGCTGGTTTTAGGTAATGGAAAAGTTATCACAAGAGATGCTGCATGCCCGCTGATCGAGAACGGCGCAGTCGCGATCGACGGTATCACGATCTGCGAAGTGGGAGCCGCGGAGGAAGTCAGAAACGCATATCCCGAAGCAGAGTATATCGACGCGAAAGGCGGCCTGATCATGCCGGGCTTTATCAATGTACACGAGCATATCTACAGTGCGTTCGCAAGAGGGCTTTCCATAAAGGGCTATGATCCGAAAGGATTTCTTGACATCCTTGACGGACAGTGGTGGACGATCGACCGCAGTCTTACACTGCGTGATACATATTTAAGCGCCATGGCTACTTATATTGACTGTATCAGGAACGGTGTGACGACGATCTTTGACCATCACGCAAGTTTCGGCTCGATCAGGGGCTCTCTTTTTGAGATTGAGAAAGCGGCAAAAGAGACCGGAGTTCGCTCCTGTCTCTGCTATGAGATTTCAGACAGGGACGGGATGGACAAGGCGAGAGAGTCCGTTATGGAAAACGCAGAGTTTATCCGCCACGCGCTTCAGGATGACTCCGGAATGATCGCGGGAATGATGGGGATGCACGCACAGTTTACGATTTCCGATGAAACGTTTGCGTTGGCGGCCGCCAACAAGCCGGATGAAGTGGGATATCACATACATGTGGCGGAGGGGATCGAAGACCTGCATCACTGCCTGAAGCATTACGGGAAACGGATCGTTGACCGCCTGATGGATCACGGCATACTCGGTGAAAAGACGCTGCTCGGACACTGCATTTACATCAATTCGCATGAGATGGACCTGATCAAGGAAACTGATACCATGGTTGTCCACAATCCGGAGTCCAATATGGGCAATGCGTGCGGATGTCCGCCGACAATGGAACTGGTACACAAAGGAATCCTGACAGGGCTCGGCACGGACGGATATACGCATGATATGACGGAATCATGGAAGGTGGCAAATATCCTGCACAAACACCATCTCTGTGATCCGAACGCGGCATGGGGAGAGGCACCGCAGATGCTCTTTGAAAACAACGCGAAGATTGCCGGAAGGTACTTTAAACAGGAACTGGGCGTCCTGAAAGAAGGCGCGGCGGGAGATGTGATCATCGTTGATTATGATCCGCTCACTCCGATGAATGAAAATAATATAAACAGCCATCTTTTATTCGGCATAACAGGACATGACGTAATGACGACAGTGGCGAACGGCGAAGTCCTGATGAAAGACAGGAGACTTACGAAAATCGATACGGCAAAAGTGATGGCCGACTGCAGACAGGCGGCGAAAGAACTTGCCGGACGGATCAACGGCTAATGAGGTGAATAGAAATGAATGATACAAAACAGAAAAAGGACAACTCGGAATTATTTAAATGGGACGGCAGTCCGTCGTTCGGGCAGGTACTTCCACTTGCGGCGCAGCATGTGCTGGCGGCGGTGGTCGGCTGCGTGACGCCGGCCATCCTTGTGGCAAATGCCGCGAACAACGCGGGCGGAGACGTAGACATGGGACTTCTGATCCAGGTATCTCTGGTGTTTGCCGCACTGTCTACATTATTACAGTTATATGGAAAAAAGATTAAACTGGGAAGCGGACTTCCGGTCATCATCGGCGTCAGTTTCGCGTATGTGCCGACGATGACGGCGATCGCCGCGCAGGCAAAAGACGTCAATACGATCTTCGGAGCCATGATCATCGGCGGTATCGTGGCGATCCTTGTAGGTCTTTTTATCCGGCAGATCCGTCGGGTGTTCCCGCCCCTTGTGATCGGGACGGTCATCCTGGCGATCGGTCTTTCGCTCTATAGTACGGCAGTCAACTATATGGCGGGAAATTCATCGAACACATATGATGTGATCGTAGAGCAGCAGGGTAAAACAGAGGCCTTGGTTTACGGCTCATGGCAGAATTGGCTGGTTGCCTTTATCACTCTGGCGATCGTAGTTCTCCTGAACCATTACGGAAAGGGTCTGTTTAAACTTGCCTCTATCCTGATCGGGCTTCTCTGCGGTTATGCAGTGGCTCTGTGCTTCGGTATGGTTGACTTTTCGGCGCTCTCCTCCGCGGGATGGTTCCAGGTCCCGACGCCGCTTGCTTTCGGACTGGAGTTTGACATATCGGCGATCCTGCCGCTTGCGATCCTGTTCCTGGTCAATTCGATCCAGGCGATGGGAGATTTCTCCGCTACGACAACAGGAGGCATGGACAGACTCCCGACAGACGACGAACTCAACGGCGGTATCATCGGATACGGCGTCAGCAACATGGTGGGAGCTCTGTTCGGATGTCCTCCGACGGCTACATACAGCCAGAACGTAGGAATCGTAGGCTCCACGAGGGTGGTGGTCAGAAAGGTGTTTACAGCGTCAGCGGTCATCCTGCTCATCGCGGGACTGATCCCGAAATTCTCCGCGCTTCTCCGGACTATTCCGCAGTGTGTGCTGGGCGGCGCGGTCGCGTCCGTATTTGCGTCCATCGCCATGACGGGGATCAAACTGCTTGTGACAGAGAAGCTGACATACAGAAATACGACGGTCGCAGGTCTTTCCATTGCGATCGGCATGGGTGTGACGCTGAACGACGGCTGCTTAAACCAGATGACGGCAAGCATCCACAGCGCCCTCAATATGAGTATGAGTCTGGAAAGTTTCCAGTCCATCATCAACAATACATTCGCGTCGTCGCCGGTCGTGCTGGCCACGATATTCGCAGTGATCCTGAACCTGATCCTGCCGAAAGACAAGCCGGACGCACAGTAAGGAAGATGCGCGCCGCAATAACAGGAGGGAATCGTTATGAGTGATATTATGAGACCGATGTCTTTTGAACAGCTCCTGAACTGGACATTGACAGAGTACAGGACGAGAGGGACCGTATTCGGGGAGCATCACCCCTATCATGCGGATCCCGGATGTTACAGGACGATCTTTGAGAGAATGCTGGAGACGCCGGTAGGACCGGCGGCAGGGCCGCACACCCAGCTGGCGCAGAATATCGTGGCCGCGTACTATACAGGCAGCCGTTTCTTCGAGCTGAAGACCGTGCAGGTCATGGACGGCGCGGAACTGTCCGCGTGCGTGAATAAGCCCTGTATCAAGGCGGACGATGAGTGCTATAACTGCGAATGGTCTACCGAACTCTATGTGCCGCAGGCCATGGAAGAGTATATCAAGGCATGGTTTTTGTGCAAAGTGATCGCAAAGGAATTCTCTCTGGGAAGCATGGACGGCTTTCAGTTCAACATCAGCGTAGGCTACGATCTGGAAGGGATCAGATCGGAGAAGATCGACAGCTTCCTCAATACAATGAAGCATGCGCAGGATTCTGCCATTTTCAGATCCTGCAAAGAATACCTTCTGGCACATGCGGATCTGTTTGAGAAAGTGGCGAAAGAAGATATCGAGAGCATTTCAGGAGATATCTGCAATTCTGTCACGATCTCCACGCTGCACGGATGTCCGCCGCAGGAGATCGAACGCATCGCCATGTATCTGATCACGGAAAAGGGATTCCATACATTTATCAAATGCAATCCGACACTTCTCGGCTATGAATATGCGAGAAAGATGATGGATGATATGGGATACGACTATGTGGCGTTCGGAGATTTCCACTTCAGAGACGACCTGCAGTATGAGGACGCGGTTCCAATGCTGACAAGACTGATGAAAGTCTGTAAAGAGAGAGGTCTTGAGTTCGGCGTCAAGATCACGAATACATTTCCCGTGGATGTGAAGCAGAACGAACTGCCAAGTGAAGAAATGTATATGTCCGGAAAGTCCCTGTATCCGCTGTCCATCTCCGTGGCGGCGAAGCTGGCGAAGGACTTTGGCGGAAAGCTGCGGATCTCCTATTCCGGAGGAGCGGACTTCTATAATATCAAAGACATCGTAAAAGCGGGAATCTGGCCGGTGACAGTGGCGACCACGCTTCTGAAGCCCGGAGGATATGACAGAATGTCACAGATGGCGTCCCTTCTTGAAAAAGAGGGAACTGTATTTTCGGGAGTAGATGCCGCTGCGGTGAGCAGACTCGTGGAAGAGGCAAAGACGGACCCGCACCATGTAAAGGCGGTGAAACCGCTTCCCTCAAGAAAGATGAAAAAACAGGTTCCGCTTCTGGACTGTTTCGTGGCTCCGTGTAAGGAAGGATGTCCGATCCATCAGGATATTCCGGCGTATCTTCAGCTTGTAAAAGCGGGAAAATATGAAGAAGCCATGAAAGTCATCACGGAGAAGAATCCGCTTCCGTTTATCACGGGAACGATCTGCGCGCACCCGTGTATGAATAAGTGTACCCGCAATTTCTATGAAGAGTCCGTATATATCCGCGGCATGAAACTGATCGCGGCAGAGAACGGATATGACGCGCTCATAGACAAGATCACCCCTTCACCGATCACAAAGAGCGGGAGGGCGGCTGTCATCGGCGGCGGTCCGGCGGGAATGGCCGCGGCATATTTCCTGAGACGTTCGGGCATGGAGACTACATTGTTTGAGAAGACAGACGCCCTCGGCGGCGTAGTGCGCCACGTGATCCCCGAGTTCCGCATCCCCGGCAGCGCCATCGACAAAGACGCGGCGTTTCTTGAAAAGGCAGGCGTCAACATCTGTCTGAACAGCGAGATCACGGATCTGGATATGCTGAAAAATGCGGGATACACTGCAGTTATCCTTGCAGTCGGCGCTTCCGTGCCGGGCGTGCTCAGGCTGGAGAAAGGCGAGCCGGTCAACGCGCTCGAATTCCTCGCGGACTTCAAGGCGAAAGACGGAAATCTTGATATCGGAAAAAATGTCGTGGTCATCGGCGGAGGAAATACGGCGATGGATACAGCGAGAGCGGCGAAACGGACAAAAGGCGTGGAGCATGTATTCCTTGTATACAGAAGAACAAAGCGCTATATGCCGGCGGATGAGGAAGAACTTGTCATGGCGTTGGATGACGGCGTTGAGTTTATGGAGCTGCTCGCGCCTGTGAAGCTGGAAGACGGAAAACTGCTATGCAAAGTGATGAAACTGGGAGACTACGACGCTTCCGGAAGAAGAGGCGTGGCGGAGACCGGCGAGGAGAAAGAGATTCCGGCGGATACGGTCATTGCGGCGGTAGGCGAGAGAGTGCCGACGGCATTCTATGAGTCCTGCGGCATCAGTGTAAATGAGAGAGGACGCGCCATTGTCAATGAGGAGACCTGTGAGACGAGCCGTCCGGGCGTATATCTTGCCGGAGACGGACTCGGAGGCCCGGCGACAGTTGTGGAAGGCATCGCGGACGCACTGAGAGCCGCGCAGGCTGTGACCGGCGGCGCTCTTGTAAGAGATTTCGAGCCGGAGACAGACGAAGATACGATCTACGGAAGAAAAGGAAATCTCTCCGATATGAAAGAAGACAAAGAAGAGGGCGGAAGATGCCTCGGATGCTCCGGCATCTGTGAGAACTGCGTGGAAGTATGTCCGAACCGTGCAAATATTTCCATCCGCGTGCCGGGCATGGAGAAGCACCAGATCATCCATGTGGATTATATGTGTAATGAGTGCGGAAACTGTAAGAGCTTCTGCCCATATGACAGCGCGCCGTATCTTGACAAGTTCACACTGTTTGCAGATGAGAAAGATATGGAAGACAGCAAGAATCAGGGATTTGCAGTACTTGATAAAGAGCGGGTGAAATGCAGAGTACGCTTCTTCGGAGAGACATATGTCTGGACAAAGGGAGAAGAGACAAGGATTCCCGAGGGACTGCTGAGACTGATGGATACAGTCTGTACAGATTATAAATATTTATTAAAAGAGTGATGACAGCCCGGCGGGAGTGACAGCCTCCTGCCGGGCTGCCGGGTATGAAACAACAGGTTTTATTTAAGAAAGAGGGAGTCGGCATGAAACTTTTATTTAAAGGCGGTACGGTCGTAAGCGGCGACGGTATGAAGAAGCTGGATCTTCTGGTAAAAGACGGGAAAATACTTGCAGTGGGCAAGAACCTGGAATTTCGCGACGCCCGGATCGCGGATGTCCGCGGAAAGCTGCTTTTCCCCGGATTTATCGATGCGCATACCCATATGGCTTTAGAAGTGAGCAATACGATCACGGCGGACAAGTTCGAGACCGGAACAAAAGCTGAACTTGCCGGAGGGACTACATGTATCGTGGATTATGCCACACAGTATAAGGGCGAGAGTCTGAGCGAGGCGCTGAACAACTGGCATAAAAAGGCGGACGGAAAGTCTTCCTGTGATTATGCGTTTCATCTTGCCCTGACAGACTGGAACGAGGAGATCAGCCGCGAGCTGGAGGAGATCGTCCGGAAAGAGACATGTTCGTTCAAACTGTACATGACCTATGATACGATGGTGGATGACGAGACAATGTACGAAATCCTTTCCCGTCTGAAAGAGCTGGGCGGGATCGCCGGAGTACACTGTGAGAATAACGGTATCATTCAGGCAAGACTCAAGGAACTGGAGAAGGAAAAGGGCGGAAGAACAGACGTATCAGATTATCCGTGGACACGTCCGAAAGAGGCGGAGGCGGAAGCTGTCGCACGTCTTTTAAAGATCGCCGGATGTGTGGGCACTCCGGTAGTCGTGGTACACTTAAGCACTGCGGCAGGATACAGGGAGATCCTTAAGGCACGAGAAGAAGGACAGACGGTATATGTGGAGACATGCCCGCAGTATCTGCTTATGGATGAGAGCAGGTATTCCCTTCCGGCAGAGGAGGCGAGGCAATATATGATCGCCCCGCCTCTCCGTAAAAAGCAAGATCAGGAGGTTCTCTGGCAGGCGCTCAGAGAAGGACGCATCCAGACCATTGCCACAGATCACTGCAGTTTTACAAAAGAGCAGAAAACGGCTGGAGCGGAAGATTTCGCGAAGACGCCCTGCGGTATGCCGGGAGCAGAGGAACGTCCGTCCCTGATCTGGCAGTTCGGCGTAAACGAAAAGCGGATCACGGCAGAGCAGATGTGCATTTATTTGTCAGAAAATCCGGCCAGACTCTATAAGATGTATCCAAGGAAGGGAGCGCTTATACCCGGAAGTGATGCGGATATTGTTGTGTGGGATCCGGACGCCGAGTGGACAATGACGGCAGAAGACCAACAGTCCGCGTGTGATTACTGCCCGATGGAAGGAACGAAGATCCGCGGCAGGGCGGAACAGGTATATCTAAGGGGCAGGCTGGTGGCGGAGAACGGTAAAATCCTGGAGGAAAAGACCGGTGTGTATGTCCGTCACGGTGCGGTATGATACAGATTTATTATAATGTACAGAGAGATAATTGTCGGGATTTTATATTATGATATACACTTACAGTGGAGAAAGGCTGCATGAGACAGACTCTCTGAGACAGGCGCTGAAACTGGAGAAAGAAGAGCTCCGGGGACAGCGCCCGGTCATATCGGCAGTCGGCGCCGGAGGAAAGACGACGATGCTGCGCCGGATTGCCGATGAGTATGTCCGGGCGGGTATTCCGGTGCTCGTGACAACCACGACGCATATCATGAAAGAAGACAGGGAATGGTTTCTGTCCGGTTTCTCAAAAGAGAAGATAGAAGAACAACTGCAAAAGGCGGGACAGGCATGGGTGGGAGAACCTGCTCCCGATGGCAAGCTGGGAAAACTGTCTGACTCTGCGCTTGAGAAACTTCTCGGTTGGGAAGTTCCGGAGCAGAAAGATCCGGGAAAAGAAAAACAGAGAAAAGTCCCGATACTCATCGAGGCGGACGGAGCAAAGAGGCTGCCTGTCAAAGTGCCTGCAGAGCACGAACCGGTGATCCTGTCCTGTACGACCCATGTATTGTCCGTATACGGGCTGGACAGTGTGGGAAAGAAGATAGAAGATACCGTATTCCGTCCGGAGCTGGCGGAGATACTATTAAATAAGAAAAGAACAGAATGTGTGACGGAAGAGGACATCGCCCGGCTTGCGGCATCGGACCTTGCGGGAAGGAAAGGCTGCCCGGCGACGGCCTTATATACAGTCGTTTTGAATAAAGCGGATGATGAGAAACTCAGGAAAACAGCGCTTGCCATATGCCGCTTTCTGGAAGAAAACGGAATCCGGCAGGTGATCGTCACCGGCAGGCGGAAATTCTGAACCAAAGGAAGAAAGGCAGACAGGAATGAAGATATTGATCAGAGGCGCCGGAGATCTGGCAACGGGGATCGCATCCAGACTATATGGAGCGGGACATCAGATCCTGATGACCGAGATAGAAGTGCCTCTTACTGTGAGGCGTACCGTCGCGCTGTCAAGAGCGGTCTATGAGGGAAGCGCGCAGGTGGAGGAGATGCTGGGCGTTCTCGTAAAGGATCAGACAGGAGCGGAACAGGTCATGACGGCCGGAGATATCGCGGTTATGGTGGATGAAACAGCATCCTGCCGCGAATGGTTCCGTCCGGACGTGATCGTGGATGCGATTCTCGCAAAGAGAAATCTCGGAACAAAGATCACGGACGCGCCGCTTGTCATCGGAGTCGGGCCGGGATTTACGGCGGGAACTGACTGCAACTGCGTAGTTGAGACAAAGCGCGGACATACGCTGGGGAATATCATCCGGCGCGGGAGCGCGATCCCAAACACCGGTGTTCCCGGAAATGTAGCGGGCTATACGATCGAACGTCTGATCCGCGCGGGAGCCGACGGTATACTGGAGCCGAGAGCGCGGATCGGCGACTATGTAGAAAGAGGTTCTGTTGTCGCCGTCACCGGAGGCGTTCCGGTATATGCGCAGATGTCCGGGATCGTGAGAGGCATGCTCCAGACCGGCGTACAGGTGAATAAGAACCTGAAGATCGGTGACATTGACGCAAGGGCGGAAGTCTCCCACTGCTATACGATTTCCGACAAGGCGAGAGCCATCGGGGGCGGTGTGCTGGAAGCGGTAACAGGGTTCGAGCGGATGAAAGAAAGATTTGCCATTGTGATCCTTGCCGCAGGGGCAGGCACAAGGTTTGGCGGCAATAAACTGAACGCGCTTGTGAAAAGCAGACCGCTCTATGAATATACGCTGAACCGTGTACAGGCATTCGGGGCATTTCCGGCATTTATCGTTACCGGTTCCGAAGAGATTGCGCAGGAAGCAGAAAAGAGAGGCATCACTCCGGTGTGGAATAAAGAGCCGGAAAGGGGAATATCCCTCTCCCTTACGCTGGGGCTTAAGAAAGCGCTGGAGTGCGGGCCGGATTTAAAAGGAGTCCTGTTCTCTGTCTGTGACCAGCCGGGGCTTGACACTTCAACTATGCAGCAGATCTTCTGTACGGCGTATCTGCATCCGGGGAGCATTGTATGCGCGGGAAACAGCGGGAGAACCGGAAATCCGGTGTGCTGGGACGCGGGATTCTTCCCGGAACTGCTCGCCCTTACCGGCGATGAGGGAGGAAGACAGATCATGAGAAAACACGGGGAAAAGGTGAGGATCATACAGGCAGATCCCGAGGAGCTCAAAGATATTGACAGGCGGGAAGACCTGAGATATCCGGAATAGATGATGACCGAGAGGAGATGAACGGTATGGCGCGGATACGGAAAAAGAAAGTAGCGGTCGTGCGGTGCGCGGGCGGATGCCGCCGGAAGACAGAAATCAGAGAAATGACAGGAAAAAACTGTCAGCAGATACTTGAGACGGAAAGGGATGCAGTGTCCTGTGGATATGGATGCTTAGGCGGCGGAAGCTGTGCAGACGCATGCCGGCTTCGGGCAATCTATATCAATGCAGGGGGCGCGGCTGAGGCGGATCCGGAGAAATGCGTGGGATGCGGTTTGTGCGCGAAAGCCTGTCCCCGGAGTCTGATCCGGGTCACTTCTGCGGAGTATAATATTTACCCCGCGTGTGTCAGCGGAGACGCGGGAGCACAGACGAGACAGAACTGCGATACCGGCTGCATCGCCTGCGGTATCTGCGTCAGGAACTGCCCGATGGCGGCGATCGGCATGGAGAACAACCATGCGGTGATCGATGAGGAAAAATGCATTGCCTGCGGCATGTGTGCGGTGAAATGTCCGCGGGGAGCGATCAGGGATTATAACGGGATCTTTACGGTCCGGGAAGCGCAGGTGGGATCATGAAAGAAACATATACATTTACGGTAAACGGTGTGGAAAGAACCACTACAGAAGATAAACCATTACTGAGGTATCTGCGGGATGACCTGCATCTTCATTCGGTGAAGGACGGCTGCAGCGAAGGGGCCTGCGGAACGTGTACCATCATTGTGGACGGCAGGGCGGTAAAGTCATGCGTCCTGACGACGAGACGGGCCGGGGGAAAGAATATCATCACCACGGAGGGACTCAGCGACAGGGAAAAAGAAGCGTTTGTGTACGCGTTCGGTTCCAAGGGGGCCGTTCAGTGCGGATTCTGTATTCCGGGCATGGTCATGGCGGGAAAGGCACTGATCGACCGGGAGCCGGATCCGACAGAGGAAGAGATCAAAGTGGCGTTAAAAGGAAATGTATGCCGCTGCACCGGGTACAAGAAGATCATTGAAGGCATCCGGCTTGCCGCCGCGATCCTCCGGGGAGACGCGCAGATCGAGGCAGGTCTTGAAAAGGGCGATGTTTATGGAGTGGGACAGCATGCATTCCGTCTTGACGTAAGGGAAAAAGTGCTGGGCTACGGGGAGTATCCGGACGATATAGAGATGGAAGGGATGGTCTATGCATCGGCAGTCCGCTCAAAGTACCCGCGGGCCCGGATACTGGATATCCATGCGGAGAAAGCGCTGGCGCTTCCGGGGGTTCTCGCTGTTCTGACGGCAGACGATGTTCCCAACAATAAAGTCGGGCATCTTCAGCAGGACTGGGATGTGATGATCGCAAAAGGAAACATTACCAGATGCGTGGGCGACGCCGTCTGTCTGGTGGTGGCGGAGACGAGAGAAATTCTCGAGAAAGCCAAAAAGCTTATCAAGATTGATTATGAAGAATTAAAACCTGTGACCTCTGTGGCGGAGGCAATGGCGGAGGACGCGCCGAAAGTTCATTCAAAGGGAAATCTGTGCCAGAGCCGCCATGTGACAAGAGGAGACGCGAAGAAAGCGCTGGCAGAGTCAAAATATGTGGTGACACAGACTTACAGGACGCCGTTTACGGAACATGCATTTCTGGAGCCGGAATGCGCGGTGGCATTTCCTTATAAGGACGGTGTCAAGGTGCTCTCTACAGACCAGGGCGTCTATGACACAAGAAAGGAGATCTCGATCATGCTCGGCTGGGAACCGGAGCGGATCGTAGTTGAGAATAAGCTGGTGGGCGGCGGTTTCGGAGGGAAGGAAGATGTATCCGTCCAGCACATCGCGGCGCTTGCGGCATTGAAGGTGAACCGTCCGGTGAAAGTTACATTCTCCAGGCAGGAGTCGATCAACTTCCATCCGAAACGCCATGCCATGGAGGGAACATTTACACTGGGCTGTGACGAGAACGGTATTTTCACGGGACTGGACTGCGAGATTTATTTTGACACAGGGGCGTACGCGTCTCTTTGCGGACCTGTCCTTGAGAGAGCCTGCACCCACTCCGTAGGACCTTACTGTTATCAGAATACAGATATCCGGGGATACGGATATTATACAAATAATCCTCCGGCCGGAGCGTTCCGTGGGTTCGGCGTATGCCAGAGTGAATTCGCCCTGGAGTCCAATATTAACCTGCTGGCGGAAAAAGTGGGGATTTCTCCGTGGGAGATCCGCTACCGCAATGCCATCGAGCCGGGCAGGGTACTGCCTAACGGTCAGATCGCAGACTGTTCCACGGCGATGAAAGAGACGCTTCTTGCTGTAAAAGAGGTCTATGAGGACAATCCCGGAAGGGCGGGGATCGCGTGTGCCATGAAGAATGCCGGAGTCGGCGTCGGCCTGCCGGACAAGGGACGCGCAAAGCTGGAGGTACATGACGGAAAAGTCGAGCTGTACAGCGCGGCGTCCGATATCGGGCAGGGCTGCGCGACGGTATTTGTACAGATGGTGGCCGAGACGACAGGACTTGGAAGAGAGCAGATCATAAATAAGGGCGCCAATTCCGAGGTGGCGCCGGACTCCGGTACGACATCCGGGTCCAGACAGACGCTCATTACCGGCGAGGCAGTCAGGATGGCTTCCGCTGACCTGAATAAAGATCTGCAGAATGCAGGCGGAGATCTGACCAAACTGGAAGGAAAGGAATACTTTGCGGAATTCTTTGACCCGACAGATAAGCTGGGCGCTGATGTGCCCAATCCGAAGAGCCATGTGGCATACGGATTCGCCACTCATGTAGTTATTCTTGACGACGACGGACGAGTGAAAGAAGTATACGCAGCCCATGATTCCGGCAAAGTCGTCAATCCGATCTCCATACAGGGACAGATCGAGGGAGGCGTGCTCATGGGGCTGGGCTATGCGCTGACCGAAGACTTCCCGCTCAAGGACGGCGTGCCTCAGGCAAGGTACGGGACACTGGGACTCATGCGTTCCACCCAGATCCCGGATATCCATGCGATCTACGTGGAAAAAGAAGAACTCCTGCCGTTCGCATACGGCGCAAAAGGCATCGGGGAGATTGCGACCATCCCTACCGCACCGGCGGCGCAGGGAGCGTATTACGCGATGGATCACGTATTAAGAACAAAACTGCCGATGGAGAATACGTATTATTCGAAGAAACGAAAAGGCTGACAGTGGAATTTGAAAAGGCGGAAAATGAGGTGACAGAAGTGAGGGGACGACCGGATGACAAAAAGTTAAGATCATCGACTTTATTTGACGCAGCCACTGAATCTTCAGATGTTTTTCAGAGGGTTTTGGAT
>CAZJRY010000065.1:0-13123 GCA_964548625.1 uncultured Mediterraneibacter sp. | reverse complement strand
ACGAAAAGGAGGCGACTTTTTTTATGGCAAGTCAAGTAATGAGAATCACACTGAAAGCGTATGATCACCAGCTGGTTGATGCATCCGCGAAGAAAATCATCGAAACTGTAAAAAAGAACGGTTCACAGGTGAGCGGACCGGTGCCGCTGCCGACTAAGAAAGAGGTAGTGACGATCCTGAGAGCGGTACACAAGTACAAAGACTCCAGAGAGCAGTTCGAGCAGAGGACTCATAAAAGACTGATCGATATCATCACACCGACACAGAAGACGGTTGACGCGCTTTCCAGACTGGAAATGCCGGCCGGTGTGTACATTGATATCAAAATGAAGAACAAATAAACAGTAACGTCCTAACATTTAGGATGAGCGCGGGAGCGCTCCGCTGTAAATCACAGGAGGTAATCATAATGAAGAAAGCTATTTTGGCTACAAAAGTTGGAATGACTCAGATCTTCAACGCAGAAGACGGAGTACTGATTCCGGTAACTGTTCTGCAGGCCGGACCGTGTGTTGTAACACAGGTTAAGACGGTGGAGAACGACGGCTACAGCGCTGTACAGGTTGGTTTTGTTGACAAGAAAGAGAAGATCGTCACAAAAGACAACAGCGGAAAGAAAGCGATCGCACACAGAAACGGTGTGACAAAAGCCGAGAAAGGCCATTTCGACAAAGCGGGCGTATCCGGAAAGAGATATGTAAAAGAGTTCAGATTTGACAATGCAGAGGAATATGCTCTTGCTCAGGAGATCAAGGCTGACATCTTCGCGGAAGGCGATCACATCGACGCGACGGCAATCTCCAAAGGTAAAGGTTTCCAGGGTGCGATCAAGCGCCACGGACAGAGCAGAGGACCTATGACACACGGTTCCAAGTTCCATCGTCACGCCGGTTCTAACGGTGCTGCATCTGATCCGAGCAAGGTATTCAAAGGAAAGAAGATGCCCGGACAGATGGGTAACAAGAAGATCACAGTTCAGAATCTCGAGGTCGTAAGAGTTGACGCAGAGAACAACCTTCTCCTTGTAAAAGGTTCTGTACCGGGACCGAAGAAATGCCTCGTAACGATCAAAGAATCCGTTAAGAGCTGTTAAGGGTGACAATAAGAAAGGAGGAACACACAGATGGCAAAAGTATCTGTTTACAATATCGAAGGTAAAGAAGTTGATACCATCGAACTGAATGATGCTGTATTCGGTGTTGAGGTAAACGAGCACCTGGTGCACATGGCAGTTGTAAATCAGCTTGCAAACAATCGTCAGGGAACACAGAAAGCTAAGACACGTTCTGAAGTTTCCGGCGGCGGAAGAAAACCGTGGAGACAGAAGGGAACAGGTCACGCAAGACAGGGTTCGACAAGATCTCCGCAGTGGACAGGCGGCGGCGTTGTATTCGCTCCGGTTCCGAGAGACTACTCTTTCAAGATGAACAAGAAAGAGAAGAGAGCGGCTCTCAAGTCTGCCCTTACTTCCAGAGTAGAAGAGAACAAGTTTATCGTAGTTGATGAACTGAAATTTGACGAGATCAAGACAAAGAACTTCCGGAACGTTCTCAACAACCTGAACGTAAACAAAGCTCTTGTAGTGCTGGAAGACGGAAACACAAATGTTGAGATCTCCGCAAGGAACATCCCGGATGTCAAGACGGCACGGACAAACACGATCAACGTATATGACGTCCTGAAATACAACACAGTTATCGCGACGAAAGCTGCTGTTGCCGCAATCGAGGAGGTGTACGCATAATGGCAAACGTTCAGTATTATGATGTGATCCTTAAACCGGTCATCACAGAGAAGAGCATGGATCTGATGGCTGACAAGAAATATACATTCCTTGTACACACAGACGCTACAAAGAATCAGATCAAAGAAGCTGTTGAGAAAATGTTCGAGGGAACAAAGGTAAAGAGTGTCAATACAATGAACCTTGAAGGAAAGAACAAGAGACGCGGCATGACATTCGGAAAGACAGCTAAGACAAAGAAAGCGATCGTACAGCTTACAGAGGACAGCAAAGATATCGAGATCTTTGAGGGGTTATAAGACTTGCCGAAGGCAAGCGTCAGCGCAGGCTGAGGCTTAGTCGGACCCCGTTCGGGGAGCTTAGCGAGGTCTTTTCGAGCTTAGCGAGCCGAACTGTAAGCCGATTGATGCAGTAGTAACCGATAAACAGAGCAGCCTCGAGGCAAAAGCCTCTCGGTCGCGTTACACGCTCAGATAATTTCATATAATCCTGCTCATGCAAGCATGGCAGTCTTATCTGAAATCATCCTCACTCTGTTTATCCCGGATATACGGTGCAAATCCGTGAAACGAATAATTAGAGCAAACGAAAGGAGAGAAAGTAATGGGAATCAAAACTTATAACCCATATACACCTTCCAGAAGACAGATGACAGGTTCTGATTTCTCTGAGATCACAAAGACAACTCCTGAGAAATCCCTCCTGGATTCCAAGAAAAGAAAAGCAGGCCGCAACGCGCAGGGAAAGATCACTGTAAGACATCGCGGAGGCGGAGCTAAGAAGAAATATAGAATCGTAGACTTCAAGAGAAGAAAAGACGGAATTCCGGCAACTGTGATCGGCATCGAGTACGACCCGAACAGAAGCGCCAATATCGCGCTGATCTGCTATGCAGACGGCGAGAAGGCATACATTCTTGCTCCTGAAGGACTGACAGACGGCATGACCGTTATGAACGGGCCGGAAGCAGAGGTGAGAGTAGGAAACTGCCTGCCGCTCTCTGAGATCCCGGTCGGTACACAGATCCACAACATCGAGCTCTATCCCGGAAAAGGCGGACAGCTTGTACGCTCTGCAGGAAACAGCGCGCAGCTCATGGCGAAAGAGGGAAAATACGCAACACTGAGACTTCCGTCAGGTGAGATGAGAATGGTTCCGATCATCTGCCGCGCATCTGTAGGTGTGGTAGGAAACGGAGAGCATAACCTGATCAACATCGGAAAAGCGGGACGTAAGCGTCACATGGGTATCCGCCCGACAGTCCGCGGTTCTGTTATGAACCCGAACGACCATCCGCACGGCGGTGGTGAGGGCAAGACCGGTATCGGCCGCCCGGGTCCGTGTACTCCGTGGGGCAAACCGGCGCTTGGTCTTAAGACACGTAAGAAGAACAAAGCATCCAACAAGCTGATCGTAAGAAGAAGAGACGGTAAAGCGATTAAATAATCAGATTCACAAGGAGGTTAGAACCTATGGCTCGCTCACTTAAAAAAGGACCATTTGCAGACGAACATTTACTGAAAAAAGTAGACGCTATGAACGCATCTGGTGAAAAATCAGTTATTAAGACATGGTCACGCCGTTCTACGATCTTCCCGTCATTTGTAGGCCACACATTCGCCGTACATGACGGAAGAAGACATGTGCCGGTATATGTCACAGAGGACATGGTAGGACACAAACTCGGTGAGTTCGTTGCGACAAGAACTTACAGAGGACACGGGAAAGACGAGAAGAAGTCGAAAGTCAGATAAGATTCGTATATTTTGAAAGGAGGGTTCATCCATGGCAAAAGGACACAGATCCCAGATCAAAAGAGAGAGAAACGAGCAGAAAGATACAAGACCTTCAGCCAAGATCTCATACGCAAGAGTATCTGTTCAGAAGGCATGCTACGTTCTTGACGCCATCAGAGGAAAGGATGTAACAACAGCACTCGGAATCCTTGCGTATAATCCGAGATATGCTTCTACAGTGATAGAGAAACTGCTGAAATCAGCGATCGCGAACGCTGAGAACAACAACGGTATGAGCGTCGACAACCTTTATATCGAGGAGTGCTACGCGAACAAAGGACCGACAATGAAGAGAATCAGACCGAGAGCACAGGGCAGGGCTTACAGGATCGAGAAGAGAATGAGCCACATCACAATCGTGCTGAATGAAAGATAGGAGGGCATTATGGGACAGAAAGTAAATCCTCATGGCTTGAGAGTCGGCGTTATCAAAGAATGGGATTCCAAATGGTACGCAGAGAAAGATTTCGCCGACAACCTGATTGAAGACCACGAGATCAGAACATTTTTGAAGAAAAGATTATACAGCGCCGGAATTTCGAGAATCGAGATCGAGAGAGCTTCTGAGCGTGTCAAGATCACTGTTTATACGGCAAAACCGGGCGTGGTGATCGGAAAAGGCGGCTCTGAGATCGAGAAAGTGAAGAAAGAACTCGGACAGTTTACAGACAAGAAGCTGATCGTTGACGTCAAAGAAGTCAGGAAACCGGACAAAGACGCACAGCTTGTTGCCGAGAATATCGCACAGCAGCTTGAGAACCGTATTTCTTTCAGACGCGCTATGAAATCCTGTATGTCAAGAACGATGAAAGCCGGCGCGCTCGGAGTTAAGACTTCCGTATCGGGACGTCTCGGCGGAGCGGATATGGCCCGTACGGAATTCTACAGCGAGGGTACGATTCCGCTGCAGACGCTGAGAGCCGATATTGATTACGGATTCGCAGAAGCTGATACAACTTACGGAAAAGTCGGTGTAAAGGTTTGGATTTACAAAGGCGAGGTTCTTCCGACTAAAGCAGATAAGGAAGGGAGCGAAAAATAATGTTAATGCCAAAAAGAGTAAAACATCGTAAACAGTTCCGCGGTACTATGAAGGGAAAAGCACTCAGAGGCAATACGATCTCATATGGTGAGTACGGTATCGTTGCGACAGAGCCGTGCTGGATCCGTTCCAATCAGATCGAGGCAGCCCGTGTTGCCATGACACGTTACATCAAACGTGGCGGTAAGGTATGGATCAAGATCTTCCCGGATAAGCCGATCACGGCTAAGCCGGCCGAGACTCGTATGGGTAGCGGAAAAGGTACAGTTGAGTACTGGGCAGCAGTAGTAAAACCGGGCCGTGTAATGTTTGAAATTGCAGGAGTACCGGAGGAAATCGCTAGAGAGGCACTTCGTCTTGCAATGCATAAATTACCCTGCAAATGCAAAATCGTTTCTCGCGCAGACTTAGAAGGCGGTGATAACAGTGAAAACTAATACATTTGTAAAAGAATTAAGAGGAAAATCCGTAGAGGAATTAAATCAGGAATTAGTAGCTGCTAAGAAGGAACTCTTCAACTTAAGGTTCCAGAATGCCACAAATCAGTTGGAAAATACAAGCAGGATCAAGGAAGTAAGAAAGAATATCGCGCGTATTCAGACTCTGATCACAGAGGCCGGCCGATAAGCCCTGTATAACCATTGAAAGGAGAAGGAAAGTTGGAAGAGAGAAATCTTAGAAAAACCCGAGTGGGCAAGGTCGTCAGCGACAAAATGGACAAAACGATCGTTGTCGCGGTTGAGGATCATGTAAAACACCCGCTTTATAAGAAAATCGTTAAAAGAACTTATAAACTGAAAGCTCACGATGAGAACAACGAGTGTAAGATCGGAGATACAGTAAAAGTTATGGAAACAAGGCCGCTGTCAAAAGATAAGAGATGGAGACTTGTGGAAATCATGGAGAAAGCGAAATAATTTTTGAAGGAGGTTTACCTGCATGATACAGCAAGAAAGCAGACTGAAAGTAGCAGACAACACAGGCGCGAAAGAGCTTCTGTGCATCCGTGTGCTTGGCGGTTCTACAAGAAGATATGCAAGTATCGGGGATGTGATCGTTGCGACTGTTAAAGATGCAACACCAGGCGGCGTTGTGAAAAAGGGAGATGTCGTAAAGGCTGTAGTTGTTCGCTCTGTCAAGGGCGCGCGCCGTAAAGACGGTTCCTACATCAAGTTCGACGAGAATGCTGCTGTTATTATAAAAGATGATTTAAATCCGCGTGGAACACGTATTTTTGGACCGGTAGCCCGTGAGCTCAGAGAGAAGCACTTCATGAAGATCGTTTCCCTTGCTCCGGAAGTACTGTAGGAGGTGCGTAAGAATGTCAACTATGAAGATTAAGAAGGGCGACACTGTCAGGGTCATCGCCGGAAAAGATAAAGACAAAGAGGGCAAAGTAATCGCCGTAAATAAAAAAGACGGTAAAGTCCTGGTAGAAGGCGTCAATATGCTGACAAAGCACACAAAGCCGAGCGCAGCAAACCAGAATGGCGGCATCGTACATCAGGAAGGCTACATTGACGCGTCCAATGTTATGTATGTACACAAAGGACAGGCGACAAGAGTAGGATTCAGGATGGATGGCGGCAAGAAAGTTCGTTTCGCTAAGAAAACAGGCGAAGTGATTGATTAATTCGAGGAAGGAGGTCCAGGACTTTGAGTAGACTGAAAGAACAGTACCAGAACGAGATCATTGACGCAATGATCAAAAAATTCGGTTATAAAAATATAATGGAAGTGCCGAAGCTCGATAAAGTTGTTATCAACATGGGCGTAGGCGAAGCAAAAGACAACGCTAAGGTATTAGAGTCCGCAGTCGCCGATATGGAGAAGATCGCGGGACAGAAAGCCGTTGTCACAAGAGCAAAGAACTCCGTGGCTAACTTCAAGATCAGAGAAGGTATGCCGATCGGATGCAAGGTGACACTCAGAGGAGAGAGAATGTACGAATTCGTTGACCGTCTGATCAACCTTGCGCTTCCGCGTGTGCGTGATTTCCGCGGTGTAAATCCGGACGCGTTTGACGGAAGAGGAAACTATGCGCTTGGAATCAAGGAGCAGTTGATTTTCCCTGAGATCGAATACGATAAGATCGACAAAGTCAGAGGTATGGATGTGATCTTCGTTACAACAGCCAAGACTGACGAGGAAGCACGTGAATTACTGAAACAGTTCAATATGCCGTTTGCAAAATAAGGAGGGAAATTCATGGCTAAGACATCAATGAAAATCAAACAGCAGCGCAAACCGAAATTCTCAACAAGAGAGTACAGCCGCTGCAGAATCTGCGGACGTCCGCACGCGTATTTGAGAAAATATGGAATCTGCCGCATCTGCTTCCGTGAACTGGCATATAAAGGACAGATCCCCGGCGTTAAGAAAGCAAGTTGGTGACAGGAAGCACTTAATGAGTGCAAGCCGAAGGTGCCGCACGAATTTAGTGCGAGGTCGTTCTTTGAGATTGGTGAGGGCAGGCCGCCGGGCGTAGTCCGAGCTTAGCGAAAAGAACTTCCATAATCTATTATAGGAGGAATCACAAACATGACTATGAGCGATCCGATCGCAGATATGCTTACGAGAATCCGTAACGCAAACACTGCGAAACATGATACAGTTGATGTACCGGCATCCAAGATGAAAATTGCTATCGCAAACATCCTGCTCGATGAAGGTTATATCGCAAAATATGATCTTGTAGAAGACGGACATTTCCAGACGATCCGCATCACACTGAAATACGGTGCAGATAAGAATGAGAAAGTTATTTCCGGACTTAAGAGAATCTCCAAACCGGGGCTTCGCGTTTACGCAGGCACAGATAACATCCCGAAGGTTCTCGGAGGACTCGGAACAGCGATCCTTTCTACAAACAAAGGCGTAGTAACAGACAAAGAAGCAAGAAAACTCGGCGTAGGCGGAGAGGTTCTTTGCTTTGTATGGTAGACCGAAAGCAACTTAGTGAGTCCGAGCTGCAGGCGAAGGACGAACTTAGTGCGAGGTCGTTCTTTGAGCTTAGCGAGGTATTTTCGAGCTTAGCGAAAAGAACTTCCTTGTAAAAAACCTCGCGCCGGCAGGCGCAAGCAACTGAAAACAGAGAAGCCGTCGCAGCTTCTCCGAAAATCTAAGTTAAGGAGGAACACAGGTATGTCACGTATAGGAAGACTGCCCGTAGCAATTCCTGCAGGAGTGACTGTAGAAGTTGCAGAGAACAATGTAGTGACTGTGAAAGGTCCGAAAGGAACTCTTACAAGAGAGCTTCCGACAGAAATGGAAATCAAAGTCGAAGGCGAAGAAGTTACTGTAACAAGACCGAATGATCTCAAGAAAATGAAATCTCTCCACGGCCTGACAAGAACACTGATCAACAACATGGTGATCGGCGTTACTCAGGGATACGAGAAAGTTCTTGAAGTAAACGGCGTAGGGTACAGAGCAGCCAAATCAGGAAACAAGCTGACACTGAACCTTGGATACTCTCATCCAGTTGAAATGATCGATCCGGAAGGCGTTGAGACGGTTCTGGAAGGTCAGAACAAGATCACTGTAAAAGGTATCGACAAAGAGAAAGTCGGCCAGTACGCAGCAGAGATCAGAGACAAGAGAAGACCGGAGCCGTATAAGGGCAAAGGTATCAAGTACGCTGATGAAGTGATCAGACGTAAAGTCGGTAAGACTGGTAAGAAATAAATAAGGAGAGTGTGAAAATGGTTAGTAAGAAATCAAGAAGTGAAATTCGTAGAAAAAAACACATGAAATTACGCAACCGTTTCAGCGGTACCGCGCAGAGACCGCGTTTAGCTGTGTTCAGAAGCAATAATCACATGTATGCTCAGATCATCGACGACACTGTCGGAAATACTCTGGCGTCAGCCTCCACTCTTCAGAAAGATGTAAAGGCGGAGCTTGAGAAGACAAACAACGTTGATGCGGCAGCATACCTCGGCAAAGTAATCGCCGAAAAGGCAAAAGAAAAAGGCATCACAGAGGTTGTATTTGACAGAGGCGGCTTCATCTACCAGGGTAAGATCAAAGCGCTGGCAGACGCGGCCAGAGAAGCCGGACTGAATTTCTAGGGAAGGGAGAACACAGATGAGACAGGAACGTATTGATGCCAGTCAAATGGAATTATTGGAAAAAGTAGTATCGATCAAACGTGTTACCAAAGTTGTTAAAGGTGGTCGCAACTTCCGTTTTACAGCTTTAGTTGTTGTCGGAGACGGCAACGGACATGTTGGTGCAGGTTTGGGAAAAGCTGCTGAGATCCCGGAAGCGATCCGCAAGGGGAAAGAGGATGCTATGAAAAAGATGATCACAGTATCACTTGACAATAACGCAAGTGTGATCCATGATGTGACCGGAAAATTCGGAAGCGCATCCGTACTCCTTAAGAACGCTCCCGACGGTACCGGTGTTATTGCCGGAGGTCCGGCCCGTGCCGTGATCGAAATGGCGGGAATCAAAAATATCCGTACAAAATCTCTTGGATCAAACAATAAGCAGAACGTTGTACTTGCTACGCTCGAAGGCCTTAAGAATACAAAGGCGCCGGAGGATGTCGCAAGACTTCGCGGAAAATCAATTGAAGAGATCATGGGCTAAGCGGATAGAATCTGCTATGATATAGTCAGATCTGTCACATAAGGAGGTAAGATTGAAGTGGCAAACTTAAAAGTTACGTTAGTAAAGTCTGCAATCGGCGCCATACCAAAGCACAGAAAAACCGTTGAGGCTCTTGGTCTCAGGAAAACAGGCAGAACGGTCGTTCTGCCGGACAACGCAGCTACCAGAGGTATGGTACAGCAGGTCAGACATTTAGTAAAGGTTGAAGAAGAGGCATAAAAAGATAAGGAGGTAACGTCATGGACTTATCAAACTTAAGACCGGCAGACGGTTCTAAACAGAGTGATAATTTCAGAAAAGGCCGCGGACATGGTTCGGGAAACGGCAAGACAGCCGGCAAAGGCCACAAAGGACAGAAAGCCCGTTCGGGTGCGACCAGACCCGGATTTGAAGGCGGTCAGATGCCTTTATACAGGAGAATACCGAAGAGAGGCTTCACATGCAGGAACTCCAAGAAGATCGTGGCGCTTAATCTGGATGTGCTTGAAAGATTCGAGGACGGCGCCACAGTATCTGTAGAGACACTGATGGAAAGCGGTATCGTGAAAAACCCGAGAGACGGGGTCAAAATTCTTGGAAACGGAGAGTTAACTAAGAAGCTTACAGTTCAGGCTGACGCATTCAGTGCAAAAGCTGTCGAGAAGATTGAAGCACTTGGTGGAAAAACAGAGGTGATCTAATGCTTAAGACAGTACGGAAAGCATTTCAGATTGATGACATCAGAAAACGTATTTTCTATACATTTGCAATGCTTATTGTCGTGAGGCTCGGCTCACAGCTCCCGACGCCGGGCGTGGATCCGACTTTCATTCAGGAATTTTTCGAAGAGAGCACCGGTGACGCATTTAATTTCTTTGAAGCGTTCACCGGCGGTTCCTTTACAAACTTTTCTGTATTTGCGCTGAGTATTACGCCGTACATTACTTCTTCTATTATCATGCAGCTTCTTACGATCGCGATTCCGAAGCTTGAGGAGATGCAGAAAGAAGGCGAAGAAGGAAGAAAGAAGATCGCGGCGATCACAAGATATGTGACTGTGGGACTTGCGCTGCTCGAATCTACTGCCCTTGCGGTAGGACTCGGACGTCAGGGGCTTCTTGTAGAGTACGATTTTGTTGACTGCGCGATCGTGGTGTGTACACTGACAGCGGGAAGCGCGTTCCTGATGTGGATCGGTGAACGTATCACAGAGAACGGTGTCGGAAACGGTATTTCGATCGTACTTCTGATCAATATCCTTTCGCGCCTGCCGGATGATTTTACGACACTGTACACACAGTTCATTTCAGGTAAAAAACTTGCGCAGGCAGGTCTTGCCGCCCTGATCATTTTAGCGGTCATCCTCGCTGTCGTGATCTTTGTCGTACTGCTGCAGAGCGGTGAGAGGAGAATCGCGGTGCAGTATTCAAAGAAGGTGCAGGGCAGGAAGATGTACGGCGGACAGTCGACACACATTCCGCTCCGTGTGAACACTGCCGGAGTCATCCCGGTCATCTTTGCGTCATCACTGATGCAGACGCCGATCGTGATAGCCCAGTTCATCGGAACCAGTGGAAGCGGGATCGGAAGCCAGATACTTGCGGGCATGAATTCCAACAACTGGTGTGATCCCGACAATCCGATCTACTCGATCGGTCTTGTGGTTTATATCCTGCTCACCATATTCTTCGCTTATTTCTATACGTCGATCACATTCAACCCGATGGAGATCGCGAACAATATGAAGAAGAGCGGCGGGTTTATACCGGGTATCCGTCCGGGAAAACCGACTGTGGAGTATCTGCAGAAGATATTGAATTACATTATTTTCATAGGCGCATGCGGACTGATCATTGTTCAGGTGATCCCGTATTTCTTTAACGGAGTATTCGGCGCGAATGTCTCATTCGGGGGGACATCACTCATCATTATCGTCGGTGTTGTGCTTGATACGATAAAGAAGATCGAGTCGCAGATGCTTGTGAGAAATTATACAGGATTTTTAAATAACAAAGGAAGTAACATGTCAAACAGCTTCCTGGGATATTAAGCCGTTATAAGCTCGCTGTTTTTTGCCGGACTGTAAGGAGTAAAATACAGCGGGCTCATGGTGTATATAATACACAAAAAGATCGGAGGTAAGATTATGAAGATTATCATGCTTGGAGCGCCGGGCGCGGGAAAAGGGACTCAGGCAAAGAAAATCGCGGAGAAGTATTCAATCCCGCATATCTCCACGGGAGACATCTTCCGTGCCAACATCAAGAACGGCACGGAACTCGGCAAGAAAGCAAAGACCTATATGGATCAGGGACTGCTCGTTCCGGATGAACTGGTTGTAGATCTGGTCGTGGACAGGGTACAGCAGGATGACTGCGCCGACGGATATGTGCTCGACGGTTTCCCGCGCACGATCCCGCAGGCGGAGGCTCTGGACAAGGCGCTTGCGGAGATGGGACAGAAGATAGACTACGCGATCAATGTGGAAGTACCGGACGAGAATATCGTGAACCGTATGGGCGGAAGAAGAGCCTGCGTGGACTGCGGAGCTACTTATCATATCGTATATGCGCCTGCCAAAACGGAAGGCGTCTGTGATAAATGCGGCGGCAGCCTCATTCTCAGAGACGACGACAAGCCGGAGACAGTGCTTAAGAGACTGGGTGTATACCACGAACAGACACAGCCTCTGATCGATTATTATACACAGGCAGGCATACTCAGAGAAGTTGACGGAACGGCTGAAATCGACGATGTATTCGCGGCGGTCGCCGGGATACTGGGCGCGTAAGCCGGGCGCGGCTGAAACCGGGATATGACAAAGCTCTTGTTTATGTCATAACCTGTGCCGGCGATGAATATGTATATGTGGCGGACGGGGAATTAATACCCCTCCGCCGTGTGAAACAGAAGGAAGTTCCAATTGCAGGAGGAGCAAATATGTCAAAAGCTGACGTAATAGAAATCGAGGGAGTTGTAGTAGAAAAACTTCCGAACGCAATGTTCAAAGTAGAACTGGAAAATGGTCATATCGTACTTGCCCATATCAGCGGCAAGCTGAGAATGAATTTTATAAAAATTCTGCCGGGCGATAAGGTGACGCTTGAGATGTCACCGTATGATCTCAGCAAAGGCAGAATTATCTGGCGGGATAAGTGAGCCGAAAGCAATAAAAAGATGTTGACTTTATTGGAAATTTGATGCTATACTATTAAATGGTCACTTTTGGGATGGTGTGCCCGAAAAAGACCTGAAAATGTAGGCAAAGCACATAAGGGAAGGAGGATTTGACATGAAAGTTAGATCATCAGTAAAACCAATTTGTGAAAAATGCAAGATCATTAAAAGAAAAGGAAGCATCAGAGTAATCTGTGAAAATCCGAAACACAAACAGCGTCAGGGGTGACACTGAACACTTAGTGAAAGCAAGCCGTCAGGCGTAGCTTGAACTTAGTGAGAAGGTCCGTCCCAAGCCTTGGCGAGGTCTTTTCGAGCCTTGGCGCACGGACGTGTAGCGGATCGATGCACGCTTACAAATGAATAATACGGAAAGCGTGCGACATGATTTAGGCGGCTGACAGCGCGGCACACCCGGAAGTGTGCAGAGCTGTTTAATATACAGTAAGGATACACCGCGTCTGTACTCAGGTACCGCAGAGCGGGTGATCTGGCATTTCTGTATATTGCTTCTAATACCCGGCGTTTGCATTGGCGGAATCCAGGAAGATCCGTGCCGGGAAAGGGCGTGGCAACTGACGCGCCTGGGCTGGGATATCGGGAGATGGATACCCCGGTAGGATGCATGACACCAAGTAACAGAATTATTTTCTGTACCGCATCCGCAGCCTCAGTTAAAGTAGATATCAACAAAGAAAATGGAGGAAAGACACATGGCTCGTATTGCAGGTGTAGACTTACCAAGAGACAAACGTGTAGAAATCG
>CAZJRY010000064.1:0-13315 GCA_964548625.1 uncultured Mediterraneibacter sp. | reverse complement strand
AAGAGATCAGGTATCTGGACAGACCGGCGCCGGATGAGCTGGAAATATGGAGGAGCAAAAGGTAAAGGACACTGAGAACAGAAGTATACAGATTATCAGAATGCGGGCAGTGAAAGCCGTAACATTGCGGAAAATCTGATGAAGATTGCAGAAGAAAATAAAAGTGCCTAAATGGTATATTGGATTTAGAAAATACAGTAAAACAATGTAATCTGATTCGGAGGTAAAGAGTATGAAACAAAAAGCTATGGAACTGAAACTGATCGTAAGACCGATCGTCGGATGTCTTACGCACTCTCATTTCTGGGAGGGACCGTGCCGCGCGGGGCATTTAGAGGATATGACTGTTGAGGCTGAGACGAAAGCCGCAGACAAAGCGTTTGCCGACGCACAGGAAACACTGAAAGGGGTAAGCGACAAGATTTCTCTTCTTCCGGCTGTTGACGCAAGATATGACGAAAAGTTTGTGGTTGGAGAGGATATTTATGCACAGATTGAAGAAGACATGGACAAAGTAGATTTCTTCCTGTGCATGAACTGGAGGATTCCCAAACTTGAACGCTATAGAAAACCGGTAGTCATTATGCAGAATGGAAACGAAGGGATTGATTTTGCCGCTTACTGCCGGGATATCGGCGTAGAGGCATATGTGGCGATGGATCTTCAGGATCTTAATGAAATCGCGCATATCCTGTGGGTGAGAAAAGCGGTTGCGAACACGAGAGCCCTTGTGCTCACGGCAGGCGGACAGCCGACGTTCGGTATTCAGAGTCTGATCCGTGACCCGGAGATTCTTCGTCAGAAATACGGATTTGAAGTTGTGAAGCTTCCGTTTGCTTCGATCGTTCCGTATATCGAGGCTGTTACGGACGAGGAAGCGAAACCGATCGCTGACAGGATCATTAACGGCTCGAATGACACAAAAGTGAACACAGAATGGTTTATAAATGATATTAAATATTATCTTGCGGCAAAGAAAATGATGGATGTATATCAGTGCAACGCATTCTCTACAGCCTGTCATGAACTTTGTACGTCCGAGATTCCGCAGAGAATGAAATTCACTCCGTGCATGTGCCATTCCCTGATGAAGGACGAAGGAATCCCCAGCGGGTGCGAGGAAGATCTGAACGCGATGATGGCAATGATGATCATGCAGTATTCTGCTGACCGTCCGGCGTTTATGGGAAATCCGAATCATGAGACGGACGAGCTGCTGAGGATCCATCATGCAGTTCCCGCGCTCTGCATGAACGGATATGGCACGACCCCGCTGCAGTATAAACTCTGGGCGTTTACCGGACAGGGATTCGGTGGAAAACTTCAGGTAGATTTTACAGAAAATAAAGATGATTATGTTACACTTGGAAGATTTAACCCGGCGGGAGATACTATGTGTGTGAAAGTCGGAGAAGTTATCCGTACCGAATATGATGATGTATACTGCAGTCCGTACTATTATATTAAGATGGACGATGCCAGAACATATATGCATAACCTTGCCGGATTCGGACACCATCAGGTACTTATCTTCGGCAATCATGTGAAACAGATCAAGAAGATTGCGAAGGTTATGGGATTTAAGATACTCGAAGGATAGTCTGGCGGGTTACAGACCTTAGAACATTGAATCAGGGAGTGTGAGGAATGAGCATGATTTATCTGAATCAGGCGGCCACAACATATCCGAAACCGCAGTGTGTGCTTGATGCGCACACTGCGTCTTTATATCGGATGCCGGAAGGACAGTTCAGAAGCGCCGCAGATTCCCGGTCGGATAATATTTTTGACACATGCCGCAGAAACATTGGGAAACTTCTTGGCATCAGTGAAACGGAACGTATCTTTTTTTCATCGGGCGCTACAGACTCGTCAAATGCCGTGATATACGGCCTCCCGTTAAAGGGGCGGAGAGTGGTTACGACTCAGACAGAACATAACAGTATTTTAAGGCCGCTGATGAATCTGAGAGATTATGTGGGAGAAGTTACTGTTGTGCCGTGCAATCCGTATGGAATCGTGGACCCCGGAGCAATAGAGAAGGCTGTTTCAAAAGATACAGCGGCGGTATTTGTCAATCATTGCTCCAATGTGACAGGCGCGGTACAGGACTTAAAGGCTATAGGAAGCATAGCAAAGAAACATGGCGTGCTGTTTGTGGCCGATGTGTCTCAGAGTGCGGGGTGTATTCCGATCAATGCAGATGAATGGGGAATCGATGTCCTGATCTTTACCGGACACAAGAGTCTGTTTGGCGTGCAGGGCACAGGCGGATATTATGTCCGAAGCGGAGTGCCGTTTCGTCCTTTCCGTTTTGGCGGGACCGGACGGGACAGCAGCAAGATCATTTACAATGGAGAAGATTATGAATACGAGCCGGGAACCCAGAACGGGCCGGGGATCGCGGCGCTGAATGCCGGGGTCTCCTATATCCTCGGACGGACAGTGGATGCGATTGCCGGAATGGAACAGGAGCTTATGAGAAAACTGTACGAAGGGCTCGAAAAGATCCGGAATGTAGAGCTGTATGGGAGCCCGGAAACGAACGCCGGACCGGTGATGAGTTTTAATATCCGGGGGTTTCTTCCGTCAGATGTATCATACATCCTGCAGAACGGGTACGGGATCGTGGTCAGAACAGGTCTGCAGTGCGCTCCTCTTATACATAAGTGTCTGGGGACAGAGAAACATGGTACGGTCAGGGTCAGTATTTCTGATCTGACAGAAGAAAAAGAGATCGGGGCGTTGGTCAGAGCGATAGAAGAGATTGCCCTGAGCGTGGAGGGAGAATATGAAACTGATCGACAGAACTGAATCAAAAGAACGGTGCGCGGAATCCGGATGGTACGCATATGATTACTGTATGGATGAGCCGTTGAATCCTGAATTTATCCGTGCGCTGAGACCTTTGGGGAATTTTGTCTATCTGTCCATGCTGGCAAAACCGTTTTTTAAAATAGAAGGAGATTATTTCTTTATCAAAGGGATAGAGGGGAATACCTTCTTTCGTGTTGCCGTGCATGATGATCATAAGGATATCTTGGAAAAAGTGGAGAGCTTTGTGCATAATATCGGACTGGATTGAAAAAGAATAAACAAAATAGACAGATAATAAAAAACAAATCAAAAAAAACAGTTAAAAATTTACAAAAACCAGAACGTCATTTACATGTTCACAACGGAACCGAACTGCTATGATTGTATCAACACAGATACAATATAAGTACAAGGGAGGTTTGATCAAAATGAAAAAAAGGATGGTTGTATTACTGGTCTGTATGGCTATGGCAGCAACGGCATTTACAGGATGCAGTTCGGGAAGCGACAGTGAAGGCTCCGGAAGCAGCGGGGTCACGATTACGATCATGGCAAGCCAGGACTGGATCTACGATTCGGAGATGGAACTTGGAGAGCAGTTCGAAGAGGAAACAGGCATTGCCGTGGACTATCAGATCGTACCGGCCGATCAGTATTACAACACGCTGATGACAAAGCTGAACAGTGGAGAAGGACCGGATATTTTCTGCGGACAGTCGGGCAGTTATGACATTGTATCCCAGTACAATGTAGAGGAAAATGCGGTAGATCTCTCGGACGAGCCGTGGATCGATTATTACAATGAGTTCGCAAAGGAACAGACTTCAGTAGATGATACGGTCTACGGAATGACATACTATGATACCACGACAGACTACTATATGATCTACAATAAAGCGATTTTTGATGAATATGGGCTGGAAGAACCGACTACTTTTGAGGAATTTGAGGAAATATGTCAGACGCTGCTGGATGCGGGGATCACTCCTATATACGAACCGTGTGGTGATGGCTGGCATGAAACCATGTGGTTTACGGAGATAGGCGGAAAGTATGAAGAGGTGCTTGACGGAATTGTCGACCAGCTTAACAATAATGAGATTACATTTGCGGAAGTGTCGGAATTTAAAGAAGCTCTGGATCAGTTGAACAGCCTTGCGCAGAACGGCTATTTTGGAGATAACTATCTTTCGGACGAGTATGCGGATACCGCGATGTACATGGGAAGCGGTGAATTTGCGATGACGATTGACAAGCCGGGACAGATATCTACATATGTCGATGCATCTGACGGAACATACACAGAGGACGATTTTGGGATGTTCCTTATTCCTACACTGGACAATGATGTGCTAAACGAACATCCGTGCGGACCAAGCAGATTTGTGTATTCCGGCTCTGAGTATATCGATGAAGCAAAGCAGTATCTTGAGTATATTGCAACACAGGACAGCATTCAGTATATGATCGATAATGAGAGCAAGATAGAAAATCTTCCGTTTGATCTTGACCAGGAGCCGTCCTACAGCGAGTATACTACAGAATTTTTGGATTCCTTTGAGAAAGCCGGCGTTGTATTCCAGGATTCCATCAAATATCTGAACCCGCAGTGGACAGAATTGACCGCAGACATTGAGTCGATGTTTATCGGTGATATGACATCTCAGGAAGTCCTTGAAGCGATTGACACAAGGAGAACAACACAGGCAGAAGCTGCCGGAGATGAGGCGTGGGAGTAAAGGAAACACAGGATGCTAAGAGGATCCGGAACAGGGAAAAGCTGTTCCGGATCCGTTTTCTTGCGCAGATTATATTTTGACATTATTTTATTTCGGGATTCTCCGGCGTCTTTGCTTTTCTGTACGCTGTGGGGTTCCTGCCTGTCAGACGTCGGAATGTCTTGCTGAAATGGAATTGATCCGGATAACCGACTTTTCCCCCGATTTCGCGGATCGGAAGAGAAGTGTTGAGCAGCAGATGTTTTGCTTCATGGATCCGGATGTCTGTCAGATATTTTGACGGAGTATTTCCGATGTATTTATTGAAGATTTTTGTAAGATATGCGGAGCTGAATCCCATCTTGGCGGAGAGGCTGGTAAAATCAATATCATCCATATAATGTTCTCTTATATAGCGCACAGCGTATTCCGCGATTTCGTGGGAATCTTTCCCGATCATAGAAGCGTCTTCTTCATATTCATAATACTTCTGCAGCTGCAGGCTGACATTGAGCAGAGATGTTTCGAGTTCTTCCGGATTGACCGGTTTCAGGAGATAATCAAATACGTTTTGTTTCAGTGCTTCTCTGGCGTAGGAAAAGTCGGCATAACCGGTCAGTATGATCGTAATGATATGAGGATACTGCTCATGAACGAGACGCGCCAGTTCCAGACCGCCCATGACCGGCATCTGAATGTCGGTCATGATCAGATGGATATCATTTGTGCGGAGCATGGACAGCGCTTCCTTTCCGTTTGAGGGTTGACAGACTACTTTAAATCCGATATCCAGAGCCTTGATATGGCGTGCAATGGACTGCGATAACAGTTGTTCGTCTTCTACGAGCATTACGTTATAGTGTTTTATCTTTTTCATTATCAAAATGCCCTCCTATTCTGACAAATGCGCCGCCTTCCGGACGGTTCCCAAAATCAAAGATAAAAGTTATACCATAGATCAGATAAAGACGGATAAAGATGTTTAATATCCCCATTCCGTCAAGTTCCAGGCTGGGCAGCAGTCCGGAGGAAAGAATGTAATCCATCTGTGACCGGAGTTTTTCAGATACCGCTCCGTCGAAACCGGTTCCATTGTCCAGAACGTCAATATACCACTTGTCCTCGTCCGATGTTCCCCGAACTGTGATCTTCCATGGCGGATCTGTGCGCGAGGCGAATTTTACGGAATTTTCGATCAGGAGCTGGACGCACAGTTTGGGAACGGGCAGGTCAAGCATGTTGTCCTCGATTTCAAAATCATAGGAAAGCGCGTTCCCAAAGCGGAGTTTCAGACATTTCAGATACAGATCACAGTGTTCCAGTTCCTCCTCCAGAGTAGATACCTGCTCCCGGTTAGAAGAAATATATCGGAGGATGGATGTGATATCCTTACACATTTCCGCAACAGGCTCTGTCAGCCCTTCCTCTGCCATAGCGCCGATCGTATTCAGCGAATTATACAGGAAGTGCGGATTCATCTGAGACTGCAGGGCAAGCATCTGGGACTGTATTTCCTGTTCCTTCATCAGAATAAGGGAGCGGGCGGCTTCTTTTTGAGAGTGCATTGCGCTGTTCAGGGAATCTCTGAGTTTATCAATTTCAATGATAAATGTATCATCCATCTGAATCTCACGGAACTGGTCATGGGGGTCCATGTCAGACAGAAAATCATACATCTGCGACAATGGACGGCTCAGTTTCTGGCTTGTCATGGACGCAAGAAACGAACACGGGATAAACAGGCACAGTATGAGCAGGATCGTAAGAAGGAGCGTATACAGGATAGGGGTTATGAAATCAATAGTGGAAATTGCTGCTACAACAGTAAATCCGCAGTAGTCAAGCGTAGAAGAACAGGCAAATTCAAATCTCCGGCTGACTGTATTATATACGGTGCTGCGGTCCGGATCCAACGCGGCATAATAATCAAAATATTCTTCGCCGTTATCGGACAGCGGAAAGAGCAGTTCCCCGTTGTCGTCGTATATATAGATGTCCAGATCATAACTGCTCTGAGGATACAGTGCGGATTCAAAAAGAGTGTCATAGTAGACCATGACTTCCGCTATGCCTGCGGGAGTATTATATTCATCATAAAACATGCGGTATAAGGAAAGATAATACCGGTCACTATAGGAACCGGAACCACCGGATACCGCGATGTTCTGGGTGACGGCAACCATGCGGCGGCCGCTGAGCGCGGCAACGTCTTCGTACCACGAAGTATCGGAAAGTGAAGCGGTAAGAGACCCCGTGTAATTACCGGTGCCGAAACACTTGTTATTGAACGAATACAGATTAATCTGTCGAATGGAAGCATCCATGCCTTTGACTGTAGTCAGTTCGCCGGACAGGGTGTTCTGTAACTTCGTGAGCTCATAGGAGGTGGAATCTTCACAGTCAGCCCAGGCGGAAAAAGTTTTCTTGATCACTTCTGAATGAATGGTGTTAAGACAGACAGTATCCATCTGCTGTATATATACATCGATTTCACCGGCAACAGAGCTGCACGTTCTTAAAACTTCATTTTCCATACTTTTGTGCAGATAACTATATTGTATGACCGAGATGATCAGTGTCACACATACAATGATGACGCCGGTATTAGTCAGAATGGATGTGAAAAGTATTTTTCGCATGCTTTGCGTTTTTCTCATATGCTACCTCCTTGGAGGCTATTATAGCATACTGAACAGAAAAAAAGATTGAAGGTTAAAAAAAAACATAAATGTGACATTTGAATGCATGTGACAGTATGTTCAGATTGTTTAAAATGAGTAAAAAAATAAAGAACGGAGGATGATTTTCGTGAAAAAATCAAAAGTGTACCCGTGGTATTTCGCGGCGGGTGCAGTACTGATCTATACCGCGTTGTCGGTAGTGCCGGGGCTGATCGGTATCGGGTATTCATTTACAGACTGGTCGGCATATTCGACAGAGCTTCATTTTGTCGGTCTGGATAATTTTATCGATGTATTCAGCGGGAATCAGGATTATCTGACTTACATATTGAATACTCTGCTGTTTACCGTTGTTACAACAGTGGCAAAGACAGGTCTGGGACTGCTGTTTGCTCTTGCTCTGAGCAGAAATGTGAAGCTTAAAAACTTCCACAGAGGTGTAATGTATATGCCATCGGTGCTCTCGATCCTGATCGTCGGTCTTGTATTTACATCGATCCTGAATCCGAAAACAGGTCTTCTCAATGAATTCCTGAAAGCAATCGGGTTGGAAAACCTGACACAGCAATGGCTTACAGATCCGGGAATCGCATTCTGGTCGGTAATGGCCGTAGATATCTGGCGGGGTGTCGGATATATCATGACGATCCTGATCGTCGGTATTCTTGCCATACCGAATGTGTATTACGAAGCTGCGGGCATAGACGGAGCGAACGGCTGGAAGAAGTTTATATATATTACACTCCCGATGCTGAAACAGACACTGGCTGTTACGATTGTGCTCAATGTACTTTACGGACTTAAAGTATTTGACCTGGTCTATGCGCTTACAAACGGAGGTCCGGGCCATACGACGGAAGTTATGTATACGGCTGTATTCAAGCAGTTTTCGCAGGGGCTTTACGCGGCGGGAACAACGATCAGTTCGGTTATGTTTATTTTCATGGTTATCATAGGATATTTTATGATCAAAATTTTAACAAAAGATGAGGTGATTGAGTAATGAATGCCAGAATAAAAAAAAGAATAATAAATATTTTAAAAAATGTGCTGGCATGGGCGTTTTCTCTTGTCATGCTGATCCCCCTGGCCCTGATCGTGATCAATGCCTTTAAAACGGATTCGGAAGCGCTCACCCTTTCGTTGACCCTTCCGGAAACTTGGACATTTGAAAATTTTTCTACGGTCATTGAGAAGGGAAAACTGGCGACAAGTTTTCTGAACAGCCTGATTTATGCCGGATGCGCGACTGTGATCACGGTACTGCTCGGCTCTATGGCAGCCTTTGTGTTCGCGAGACGCAGAGGAAAAAAGGAGACAAGAATTTATATGTATATGGTGCTTGGGATTGTTATCCCGATCAACTATGTCTCATTGATGAAAGTTATGCAGATCACACAGCTCAATAATACAAGACTCGGAATCATATTGCTCTATGTCGCATTGCAGCTCCCGTTTACGGTATTTCTCCTGTACGGTTTTGTATCAAAGGTACCGGTCGATCTGGATGAAGCTGCGGTGCTGGACGGATGCGGACCATGGAGGCTGTTCTTCCGGATTGCCATGCCGATGATGCGGCCGAGCCTTATCACAGCGGCTGTCCTGTGTTTCCTGAATACATGGAATGAGTTTATTATGCCGCTTTATTTCCTGAATTCATCAGATAAGTGGCCTATGACGCTGGCTGTATATAATTTCTTCGGGCAGTTCTCGAAGAGCTGGAATCTGATCTGCGCGGATATTCTTCTGACATGTCTGCCGGTCATCATCATGTATCTTGTGTGCCAGAAATATATCGTAGGAGGACAGACAGCCGGAGCGGTAAAAGGTTAGAAGCGGTAAAGCGAAAGAATGAAGCAGGAGGGAATCATCATGACGCAGGACGGAATGCATACGACAGAGATTGACCTGAAAGGTATGAAATACAGGATCACTGCCGTAAAAGACAATATTATCCGGTGCACATGCACCAGAAAAGGCAGTTTTACAGAGATATCGCCGCTTGGGATCAAAGTCTGTCCTACAGGCGAGCTGACATGCAGGGAAGACGGAGAGATATTCAGCCTGAGAACAGAAAGTGTTGCTCTGCGGATCGAAAGAAAAACAGGGAAATTTATCTGGAGCGGCCGCGATAACGATGTTTTCCTTCGAGAAAAGGCAAAAGAGCTGACGGAGGCGCCGTGCATCGTATATACAACAGGCGGAGAAGAGCCGGTTATCGAAAGAGTGCGGACTGTAGACGGTGAACGGAATTTTGTGAAAAATTTAAAACCGGTCGAAGACCATATGGCATACAGGGGAAAGCTCCGGTTTGAGTGGGAGCCGGGCGAGAAAATCCACGGACTCGGACAGGGTGAAGAGGGCATCTATGATTACCGCGGAACGGTCCAGTATCTGTATCAGCATAATATGCGCATTCCTGTTCCTTTTTTCGTATCGGATAAGGGCTACGGACTTCTTGCGGACTGCGGCTCTCTTATGACGTTTAATGATGACGTCAGAGGATCTTATCTGTATCTGGATATGGTAGAACAGCTCGATTATTATGTGATCAGGGGAGAGAGCCTGGACGAGATAATCTCCGGATTCCGTTTCCTTACGGGAAAAGCGGTCATGCTCCCCAAATGGGCATTCGGGTACATTCAGTCAAAAGAAGCCTATCCGTGTCAGGACGAACTGACAGATACGGTAAAAAGATACAGGGAGCTCGGCGTTCCGATCGATTGTATCGTACAGGACTGGAATACATGGGAGCCCGGAAAATGGGGAAATAAAAGAGTAGATAAAAAACGCTATCCTGATATCGCGGCGATGAATCGGGAACTGCATGCTATGCATGTCCGTTCTATGATTTCTGTCTGGCCGAATATGAATTCCGGCACAGATGATTATGAAGAAATGAAAGAGGCCGGGTATCTCCTGAATGATTATGCCACATACGACGCTTTTTCTGCAAAGGCAAGGGAATTATACTGGAAACAGGCTGAAAGAGAACTGTTTTCAGGCGGATTTGATTCGTGGTGGTGTGATTCAACGGAGCCGTTCTCCGGGCCGGACTGGAACGGAGAATATAAAAGAGAACCATGGGAGCGCTTTTCCCTTGTCGGAGGGGAACATAAGAAATTTCTCGGCGCCGCCCGCGCAAATCTCTATGCTGTAGCACATGCCAGAGGAATCTATGAAAACCAGAGGAAAGCAGACACAGAAAAGAGAGTGCTGAATCTGACACGTTCGGGATATGCCTCAATACAGAAATACGGAGCTGTCCTTTGGTCCGGGGACATCTGCGCCACATGGGATGTGCTGAAGCGGCAGATCCGTGAAGGGCTGAATATGTGTATGAGCGGGATGCCATACTGGACACTTGATATTGGCGGTTTCTTTACGGTAAATGAAAACTGGCGCGGCAGGGGATGCTTCTGCAATGACGATCCAGCGCCGAAGTGGTTCTGGCGGGGCGGATATGAAAACGGAGTGGAAGATTATGGATACAGAGAACTTTATGTACGCTGGTTCGAGTACGGAGTGTTCCTTCCGATTTTCCGCTCTCATGGGACAGATACTCCGAGAGAAGTGTGGAACTTTGGGAAACAGGGAGATATGTTTTATGACGCGCTCGTAAAAAATATACGGCTTCGTTACAGGCTGATGCCGTATATATACTCTATGGCCGGAAGAGTCTGGCTTGAAGATTATACAATATTAAGAAGCCTGCTCTTTGATTTCCCACGGGATGAAAAAGCCGCGGCAACGGAGGATGAATATATGTTTGGGGACAGCCTGCTGGTATGCCCGGTCACAGAGCCGATGTATTATAGAGAGAACAGCCGAAAGATTGATGCTCCGAAAAAACGTCAGTGCTATCTGCCGGCAGGCGCGCAGTGGTACGATATGTATGACGGAACCCGTTATGACGGCGCGGCGACGGTAAATGCGGCTGCCCCTGTTGACCGTATTCCGGTATTTGTAAAAGCCGGATCTGTCATTCCCCAGGAAAAGGAGCTGTCCTATGCCGGCGAGGTCGCGGATACGCCGTTTGAGATCCATATATATCCGGGAGCTGACGGGGAGTTTATGCTGTATGAAGATGATGGAGACGGCTATGGATATGAACAGGGCAGATACAACCGGATTCTTTTGAACTGGAAGGACAGCAGACGCAGACTCAGGATCGGCGATGCGGAATTTTCTTTTCCGCAAAGCATGGCGGGCCGGACATGCCGCGTGATACTGGAAGGTACGGACAGACGGGAAAAGGAGTTCGTTTATGAAGGAAAAGCGGTGGAGATATGTATGTAGAAGACAAAAGAAAGCTTCCGGATGACTTCCCGTTTCAGATTGAGGAATATCAGGAGAAGAAAGGATCGGGAAGCCCGGCAGTTGCACACCGGCACAAGTTTTTCGAGATCACATGTGCTGAGAAAGGCTGCGCCGAATATTATGTAAATGGACAGAGTTATCGGATAGAGGAGGGGGATCTGATTCTTTTTAATCATGTGGAAGAACATAGCTGGAATATACTCACGGAGGAAGTGCGTCTTAAAGTCCTGCTATTCTCATCAGCGCTGGTGACAGACGGCAGCGCGATGTTTGACGCGGAATATCTGATCCCTTTTCTTGAAAGGGGCGAAAGTTTCAAAAACAAGATTTCAAGCAGGGAGAAAGAGACTGCGGAGATCCGCGAGATCATGGAAGAAATAAGCCGGGAAGACAGAATGGGGAAAACGGGCAGCAGGCTGATGATCAAGGCAGATATACTGAAGATCTTGACCATACTTGTGAGATATTACGAGAAGTCCGAGACAGCCATAGAGTTTTCGGCCAGAAAGAGAGAATATGTCAGAAGGATCCAGGATGCGCTGAAGTATGTGAAAGAAAACTACGGAAATAAAGTTACTCTTGATGAAGCCGCCGCTACGGTGTGCATGAGTCCGAATTATTTTTCCTCCTACTTTCGCAAGGCTACCGGAAGTACATTTCAGGAATATCTGACAAAGATCCGAATGGAGAAAGCAAGGGAACTGCTGCATCACTCTTCTGCCGGGATATTGAATATCGCGCAGGAGTGCGGTGTCGGAAACACTGCAAATTTCTATCGGCTATATAAGAAGTATTTCGGGATCGCGCCGGGAGAAGAACGGCACAGGAAAGTGATATAGGAGATAACCGGATAGGAGAAATCGTAACGAAAATAGTTTTACATACCACATACAAAAAGAGTTTGATGAAAATTACGAATGATGGTAGAATGATTTCAATAACATGAAGCAACCTTCTGCCGACGCAGCTGATGTAAAACAAGACTGGAGAAAATGCTATGCTCAATATCGTACTTCTTGAACCGGAAATCCCGGCGAATACAGGAAACATAGGAAGGACATGCGTCGCGTCCGGCACCCGGCTCCATCTGATCGGACCGCTTGGATTCAGCCTTAGTGAGAAAGCCCTGAAACGTGCGGGAATGGACTACTGGAAAGATCTGGATGTCACGACATATATTGATTATCAGGATTTTCTCGATAAGAATCCGGGCGCGAAGATCTACATGGCGACTACAAAGGCGCAGAGAATATACACGGAAGTGTCCTATGAGCCCGGCTGCTATATCATGTTCGGAAAAGAGAGCGCCGGCATCCCCGAGGAGATCCTCGTTCAGAATCAGGAGAACTGCATCCGGATCCCCATGATGGAGAAGATTCGCTCATTGAACCTGGGGAATTCCGCCGCGATCGTTCTGTATGAGGCGCTGCGGCAGAACGGGTTCACGGGGATGGAACGGGAAGGGCATCTGCATTATCTAAATTGGAACTAGAATTTTATGGAAGAAAGAGATTCCTGTATGGGTCGAGAAAAAGATTCATGCAGGGATTTTTTTATTAGAGAACAGTGAAGTTGTAACATATTTATAATTTTCTCCTGTTGATTCGGATAAACTGATAAATAATTATCAAATGCGTTAATAAATACTTTGAATAATTAACAATATCATGTATAATATTACCAACTGTTATGTCAAAAATTGCTAAGATCCATTTCCTGTATGAAGCAGGAAGGAACGGAAAAACTAAGAAAACAGAAAGGATCCGGGAAGGCGGTGAA
>CAZJRY010000063.1:0-13422 GCA_964548625.1 uncultured Mediterraneibacter sp. | reverse complement strand
TCTGTTTCTTGTGATTCCATGTTCCCCACATTAATAATATTGGCTTCCTCATCCCCCGCAATTCTGTCCCACAGCACCTTCCAGTACGACTTACTCCCTGTACCAGTTATCACGCTTCCGCACACAAGAATAAACACCGCTGCAAGCGCCAGAAGGAGACGGCGTTTTTTCCTTCCACGGTCCACCGCTTTTTTTACTTTCTTGTCATATTCGTATTCCTGTATTTTATTGAAAAGGGAAGTTTCCATATCTTCGGACACGCTAATATCAACGAGATCGTCTCTGTCCCCGACTTCTTTTTCTATGTCCTGCGCTTCTCTGTCTGCTTCTTTTTTCAGTGATAGCTTTTTCAGTTCTTTCATTCTTTACACCTTTTTCTGTCCTATCTTTTTCTTGACTTTTCATCAAATAAGGTTAAGATGAAATTAGCTTTAATACGATTATCTCTGGAGGTTAGTTTTTATGAAACGAATCATTTTAACCGGCGGAGGCACCGCCGGACACGTCACTCCGAACATCGCCCTGATTCCCAGACTCAAGGATCTGGAATATGACATCCAATATATCGGCTCATACAACGGCATTGAAAAGGAACTCATTGAACCGTTCGGTGTTCCTTACCACGGAATCTCTTCCGGAAAACTCAGACGCTATTTCAGTGTACAGAACTTCACAGATCCGTTCCGTGTAATAAAAGGCTTCGGCGAAGCCAGAAAACTGATCAAAGATCTGAAACCTGACGTTATCTTCTCCAAAGGCGGATTTGTATCTGTACCTGTTGTCCTCGCCGGAAAGCAGTGTAAAGTCCCGGTAATTATCCACGAATCAGACATAACTCCCGGTCTCGCGAACAAGATATCTATCCCTTCCGCGGTAAAAGTATGCTGCAACTTTCCGGAGACTCTGGACGCTCTTCCAAAAGAAAAAGCCGTCCTTACAGGTTCTCCTATCCGTCAGGAGCTGTTGTCCGGAAATAAGATCGCTGCAATGGATTTCTGCGGATTTACTGCGGACAAGCCTGTCATCCTTGTGATCGGAGGCAGCCTTGGTTCTGTCATTGTAAATAATGCGGTTCGCAGGAGTCTTCCGGAACTGCTGAAGGACTTCCAGATCATCCATCTGTGCGGTAAAGGAAAAACGGACGAATCTTTAAACAGTACGGCCGGTTACTGCCAGTATGAATATATCAAGGAAGAACTCCGCGATATGTTTGCTCTTGCGGATATCGTAATCTCAAGAGCCGGAGCAAACGCCATCTGCGAGCTTCTGGCTCTCCGTAAACCCAACCTTCTTATTCCGCTCTCCGCAAATGCAAGCCGCGGAGATCAGATTTTAAATGCCCGTTCCTTCGAACGTCAGGGATTCAGCATAGTTCTTGAAGAAGAAGAACTCACGGAAAAATCTCTCGTATCTGCCGTTCATGAACTTTATGAAAACCGCGGAACCTTTATCGATGCAATGAGAAATTCCGATCAGCAGGATTCGATTGATACGATCATCTCTTTCATCGAAGAGGCCGCCGGCAGAGTTTAGAATTCAGCAGGTGTTTTCAGACACCTGCTGATTTATTTCCGTCAGTCTTTTCTGTTCATCTCTTCGTACTCCACGCCGTAAGTCTTTCTTATCCACTTTCTTGCCCTGTTCAGTAAAACATGCAGAGCTCCCGGGCGCATATCCATCATTTCCGCTACTCTCTTCTGAGGGATCTCCATGCCGTATGACAGAAAGACCGCATCATACCAGCGCGGATTTTTCTCCAACAATCCCGTGAACACTTTATCGTGAAGTTCTGCTCTTTCCCGCTCAAGTTCACTTTTCGAATATTCCTCTTCTGTGCTTTCTCTGTGTGGCTCTTCCGGAGGAGTTTCCCCATCCATACTCAGAATCTCATGGCTGTGTTTCTCCTTGTAATTCAGGGCTGCATGCTTTGCAGTAGTAAACAGCCACGCAGACACATTTCCGCTTTTGAGGTCGTCAAATCTTATGTATAGTTTTAGAAATGTATCCTGAGTAATGTCTTCTGCCGCATCGTAATTGTTACCTGAATAAATGTATGCCGCTTTCAGGACGAGATTCTTATACTTCTCATAAATCTCGTTAAATTCACGATTACCTGTCAACATAATTACTCCGGTTTATTTCATTTTCTCAAGGATCTCATTTTTCACTTCTTCTGTCAGTTCTCCCGCAGACCATCCAAGGCCTACATTATCTCCTTCATATCGGGGAATAAGATGTATGTGGAAATGAAACACTGTCTGTCCCGCACACTCTTCATTATTCTGCACGACATTATACCCGTCACAGCCGAGTACGTCTGTCATCTTTTTCACCATTTTTTTTGCGAGCGCCATTGCCTTTGCCGCAACTTCTTCATCAATGTCATATAAATTTCTGAAATGTTCCTTCGGCAGAATAAGAGCATGTCCCTTTGATGCCGGTCCCATATCCAGAATTACTCTGAAATCATCATCCTCATAAAGTGTCGCGGACGGGATTTCTCCAACTGCAATTTTACAGAAAATACAATCTTTATCTCTCATATTTATTCCCCTTTTCACATGCTATTTCTGTTAGTAGTATAAACCATTTTCCGGAAAAAGAGAAGTTTTTGTTTTCGTCGAAATTGGTCGAACAATTTTTGTTGAATGACGCCGGACACCATGTTACACTGAAAAATAGCGGATACTTCTCTGTATTTAACAGAGATCGGGAAGGAAGGGGTTAGTATGCTCAGTAATATAGATATCAACCAGATGAACCGGTTAATGGAAGAAAACAAAGACGCAAAACAGATCATCACGCAGCTACTGAAGAATCATCATACTTCTGTATCTATGATTGCCCATGAGATTCGTAATCCTCTGACTCTTGTATCTTCATCTCTCCAGATTATAGAAGCCTGTCACCCGGAAGTTAAAGAATTCCACAACTGGAACCAGACCATGGAAGACGTGCGTTTTATGTGCGATCTGCTGGACGAACTGTCATCTTTCAATAACAGCAGTACACTCCGTCACTCTGTCTTTTCCATTGAGAAGCTCCTGAAAAATATTGCGGTATCCTTTGCGATTTCTCTTGATGCGGCAGAGAGTGATATTGAATTTTCATCGAAGATAATGACGGGGACGGGGGATTTCACCGGAGACAAAGTCAAACTGGAAGAAGTAATCCTCAATCTTCTTCAAAATGCAAAGGATGCCGTCGGTTCCCACGGAAAAATCGTACTGTCCGCTGAACGTAAAGATGATAACATCCTGATCTGCTGTCAGGACAATGGATGCGGAATCCCTGCTGACCAGATAGACACGATATTTGACCCTTTTGTCACATATAAAGAAAACGGTACAGGTCTTGGCCTGTCATCGGCACTGCGTATAGTCGAAGCCCATGGCGGGACAATTCGGGTCGAATCCTCGCCTGAAACCGGAAGCATATTTATCGTCACGCTTCCGGTCTGACAGTCTTACCGCTTTTTTCTGCGGTACAGCACAACTGCCAGAAGGAATCCCGAGACAAGCCCGCCGATATGTGCGAGATTATCTACGCCGCTGCTGGTCAGGCCGAAGTAGAGGCTCAGTAAAACCATAATCAGCATGCCTCTTCCGGACAGGCGTCCGAGCCTTCCCCTGTTGGCGGCCACGACATAGAGAAGCGCTCCCATAAGTCCGAAAACTGCTCCCGAGGCTCCCGCGGAAACGACCGGCTCCTGTGATATTAAGTCATAGCAAAGCGAAATTATGTTTCCGATAATTCCGCTTGCGAAATAAATTATGATAAAACGTATTTTTCCGATTTCAGGTTCCAGATTCCATCCGAGAGCACCAAGCATTACCATATTGTTAAGCAGGTGGGTAATCCCGAAGTGCAGAAACAGACAGGTAAATATTCTGTAATACTCTTGTCCCTGTGTGATATAAGGTTCATACATGGCTCCGTGCTGCAGCATAAATACTGCATCCTCGGTGTCTCCGAACAGTGTCAGAATAAAAAATACTGCTATATTTATAACGATCAGCGTAACCGTACAGACGGCTTCGGATTTCTGCCTCACGGGTAGTACCTCTTTTCATTTCTGTTACACCACATTATAAATGCCCATTGTGATCATGTCCATCCATTTCTGTTATAAGATCGTCCCATTCTCCCCAGCGTCCTGTCTTTATTCTGTTTACCGCCTTTTTGATCAGACCGTACTTTACAGGTTTTTCACTTATTATTTCCGAGTCGGTTTTCCTCCGGTATCTTCCTTCCTGCCGCAGTTCTTCTTTATCATCCTCCTCATTTACGGAAAACAAAGCATTTTCAGGAAAACTGTTCTTTTTTTCACTTCGTTTTTTCTGCTCCTTTTCCCATATCTTTTCTTCTCTCCTGCATTCTTCAATAATCTTTTTCAGTTCATAATTTTCCGTCATTGTCTCTTTATGCATTTTGTATACAAATAAGATTCCCGACATATCCCGGTAATCAAGATTTTTGACAAAATATTCCGTCATTAAATGAAACGACGCACATAAAGACCGTCTTTCAGTATTCCCGGAAACCGGCAGATAGCAGAATCTGTACCTCCCGTCTCTTATGAATATAAGTTCCGGAGACAGCAGGATACCGTCGGGATTGAGCATATATTCTTTCAGTCTGTCAACCGTCTCTATCAGATCCCTTGCAAATCTCCTGACATCCTCCTTTTTTATCTCTTTTCCCGTGAATTCTTTCTCCATACTATTTCCGCCATTGACGCGATAAGTATATCTGGCATGCCCGTCTCTTCCACTCCCCTTTATCTTCAGAAGCCCGGGGATATCATTGTGGTTCAGCATGTGTATCTGATAATTATCCTTATACGGAACTTCAAGCTCAATATGGATGTCCATATATTCCCAGTTGTTTTCATATGTAACATTCACATCTCTCACCTCGTCCGTCTGATATTTTTCTCCGGATTCACGATCAGAGCAGTCTGTGATATTTTCATGCTCATAAACGATCTCCGTGCCGACACTGCCACCGTAATTTTATCTTCCGTTTCAGATACAGACAAATCTGTATCTGTCATATAGATCAGTTTTCCGTTCGTCCTTTCCCGAAAAAAACTTTCCAAATCATACTCTGTATCCGCCCGTCTTTTGGCCTGGACGCCCAGAATTGCGGTCTCGCTTGCGGCGCCGTTCAGTACAGCTTTGTCATGATAATAAAAAACCGCATGCATGATAAGAACGAAAAGTCCGAGAAAAAGAGGTATGATATAGGACATCTCAATAACCGTACTTCCTTTTACCATATTGTTTTTTATATTCTGATCAGTATATACCAATGAAAATCCCTCCGATATATGCGGCCGTAAGAAACGGCACAAAAGGAAACGCCGATTTTCTGTGAAACTTCTTTTTTATCAGCATAAATATTGAAAAAACAGCAGACAGGGAAAACGCCGTTACAAGCAGAGAAAGGATATTCCAAAATCCGAGAAATCCTCCCATGATCACAATCAGTATACTGTCCCCATATCCGAAGGATTCTTCCGTCACCCTGCTTACTATAAGAAATATAATTCCCACCCCGGCTCCTGCAGCCAGCAATATCATATGGATATCTCTTTCACATAAAAGACCTGCCGCGTCTATGATAAAACCGGAAATCAGCACCGCCAGACTGAGTTTTTTCCATTTTATATCCATAATTGCAAGTATGATCATATATATACTGAATAATAACTGGCACAGAACCCACCTGTTACTCAAAAATAGTTCTGCTATTCTTTCTGCCCTGAACATCTGGAACATCCGCCTATGCCTCCTGTCTCTGATTTTTTAACCGCATGGATTGTACGTTTTAGTCCGCTGCAGTTCAATGAATTATGATACTTTGTCCCGCTGCCTGTTATATAGATTCCTGTCATTGCCTGACCGACCACGCACTTGCTGCATGCATAATATCTGCCCCCGCTTTCATTTCTTATTACATCCAGCTCACTATACGGGACATAACGGATTGAAAGCCGAAGATATGAACAGTTATAATCATCGTGATAGACAGATCCGTTGTCTGTCATATAGACGATTTCCGAATCCTCCCCTTCCATGCCTCCGTCCTGATATCCGTTCCATGAACCAATTCTGAAAGACTCTTCCAGCTCGGCCGAAGGGCTGCCCATAATCGGAAAAGGAATCAATATTTTATATCTTACAATTATGTTCATTTCACCCGTTGTCGAAGACAGCCCGGATCTCGAGCAGGATATTCCGGAACTTCCGTTCTCTATAATACTTCTGTTGATCCTGTCTTCACCTATAAGGGTTACAATATCCGATTTCAGTTTTACTGTATTAAGAACAGGGATCAGCGCCGTATCCTCCGCCGCACTTTTTGCAGCATTCTGGGCCGCGCTTATAATGCTGATCCTGATACTCTGTATCTCGATCATCCAGATCAGACACAGCGCGGCAAATAAAAAGAGAGGTATCCCGAAAGAGGCTTCTATCGTAACACTGCCGCGCTGTCCGCGGAACTCCTTATTCTTGTTTCTCATCCCCGGTACAGATGCCCTTTCCGGTTTCATCAGGGTTTTATCTTTAATCGTATGTATCGTCATCGCAGCCGATTTTTTCCTTTCGTATGACAAATATTAATAGTTTACATGAAATTCGCATGAGGGAATGCGTCAGGATGAAAGGGCATCTGTACCGGGGACAATAAATATTATTCATATCCGAAATAAACGGGAAATTTATATGTTATGTCGCCTAATATTTCCACTGTATTTTCCGCTTCTAATTTTGTTACACACTGATCTGCCTTGAACCAGTTCATACCGTACTCTGTTTTTATATTTTCCTCAATCCGGTCCAGAACACGCATATTTACGTTCTCGGAATTCTCGAAAAAGAGGAACATTCTCAGATAATCTTTATATGCAAGTCCGCCGGATGTGTCTGAACCGGAGCTCTGATCTGTCCCGCTTCCCAGTGTCAAAAGAGATGAGAGCGGAAGCTGCCACGTATCCGTACTTTTAACCAGAGCCGTCCTGTTACCGGCAAGAAGAGTACGGATATCAACAATACTCTCCCCCGCTGCCCACGCCAGAAGAATGAGCTGTTTCAATGCTTCAGCCGCCTCGGGTATCAGCAGAACTGTTGTCACTGCAACAGCAAGTACTGACACTTCCGCCTGCTTTTCAGAATCTCCCATAAGGTAGACATAATTCAGAGCCATCTTTACGAGAAACAGTTTCATAAGAAATGCCTCAAGGTTATCCTTATCCGAGGACTTTCCCTCAAGGATATATTCCGTCTCATATGCCAGAGACCGGCAGGCAGGCTCCGAACTGTTTTCTGCGCTGTCTGTGTTGTCTGCGTTTTCTCCTTCGGGTACTGCACTGGTAAAATTATTTAATATGTATTCATTAAACAGCAGTCTCTCCTCAATTCCGCCGGTCCCCTGTCTGACTGGAAATGTCCCTCTCCCCGTATTCAGGCTTCTGGCGGAAACCTGTGTGTCAGGATCGATCCTCAGACCGGAAAGTTCCATATCTTCAGGTAGTACGACAGAGAGTATTCCTGACTTTTCAATCTTCTCGATGCAAGTAAACGGTCCGCTCTCCGACAGATTTTCTATATCTGTCTGTCCTTCCGGAAGCGCTGTTTCCGTATTTTCGGAATCAGATGCGGTATCTTCCCCTGTGTCACCGGATTCATTTTCTTTGGGAAAACCGGCATTTTCCATCAGATCATTTACCCCGTCGAGAATACTTTCCTCTTTTTCCTTCATCTCTTCGCCCTGCATGATCTGATCCTCCCATTGAGAAGTGAGTCCGGTAAATTCCCGAACGACGGAAATTCCGTATCTGTCCTCCATATACTGCAGTACCTGTTCCCGTAATGCCTGTCCGTTTAAATCTGTCAGATACTGTATTCCCGTAATTTCCTGCTCAATCCCCGCAGTACCGTAATACTGCATCCTTTCGATCAGCCTGTCTTCACTGAAGTCTCCTGTTCCGTAACTTCCTTCTATGGAGAATATATGATAGTCGGTAATCAATTTCTCGTGATATTCGCCGAATATGGAAAATATTGCCCTGTCTGCGGTAAGGCGACTCATATTTTTTGATGAATGTATGATCGAGATTTCAAGAATTCCCAGTATAAAAGATACTGTGAGAACAAAAACCAGACTTAAATACACCGTGATCTCACATTTCTTCATATCTGTTCTTCTCCCGCACATACCGGTCAGATCCCCGAACTCTCCGATACGATCTTGTCAAATATTGTATTGATCAGATCGACCAGTTGATTTTTGAAAATAAGCAGGAGCGCGATCACGATGACAAGAATCAGCACTAACTCGATCACCGTAATCCCTGACAGGTATCTGTGACGCCTGTACACTTCTTTCCATCTGTTTCCGACCGATCTTAACTTCTGTTTTAATCCTGTTACAATTGCTCCCATAACCCTTCCTCCTGTTTTGTATGTTCTGAAATTATATCTGTATAGAGAAGAATGCAGGAATTATCACAATGGAAAATACAATGATCAGCATGAGAAACATGGGGATCATCAGCTTTGTCCCCGCTTCCTCTCCAAGTTTCTTTGCCAGATTCTTTCTGTCTTCAAACGCTTCTTCTGCTTCTCTTCCCAAAATTTCCGTAAGCCCTCCGGAACCTTTTCTCAGGTTCTGAGCCAGAAGAGATCCGAATTTCCTGTAGGAAGATTCATTACATCGCATGCCATAGTTTTCATAGCACTCCCCTTCCGGTATTCCTCCCTGTATCTGATGCATCACATATACCATTTCTTCATATGCTTTTCTCCCTTCTTTTCCGGAATTCTTTTTTTCATAATCACGGGCAATCATAAACCATGACCGCCGTATGGTCATTCCTGCCCGTACATACAGATTAAACTTATTAACGATTTTCGGATAATCCAGCTTCATCTGCCTTAGCTGTCTTTTTTCTTCTTCTTTTTTCTTTTGGCTGTCAGACACGATCAGCATAAGAGCCGCTCCGACTCCGAGGATGAGTATCGCTCCGGCTCTCTTCTGTGTTCCGTACTCCCACTGTATCTCTTCCCCGTTTACCTGATTCGGAAGCACCATATATCCTTCTGTTTTTGTCGCTTCATCCGATTCTGTTACACTGCTCCAGACAGCTTCCATTATCTTTTCCTCACCGCTGAGAAGAGGAGGAAACAGATTTACATAGAATTCATGGGATATTTTTTCCTCTCCATATGACATCACGGCAGTCAGCCTGACAAGTGTTCCTTCCTCCGTCAATGCTTCTTCCCGGATATTTCCACTGCCGTCAATCACATCATATCTGTCCGGCTGCCAGAATACCGAGATCCCCGTATCCGGAATTTCCGTGATCAGATCCAGATCCGATCTCACCTCATCCAGACTTTCATTCTCCCCCAGAATCAGGGTTTCAATCTCCTCTGCGGCACTTTCAAATGCCTCTTTCAGTTCATCATCATTGTACTCTCTTCCCGAGACGGAGATATTCATCTCTTCCTGTTTATCTCCGACCTGCACTTTCATCTCAAGGATCCGGTCTTCTCCGTTTTCACTTCTCTCAAGAATTTTTTCTCCGTTTTCATTTGTACTGATTTCCCTGCTGTTATCCCATATGTATATTCCCGCAAAACCGACTACGGCTGCGGCAGCCATGATTCCTGCCTTTACATATACCGGATTTTCTCTGATCTTTTTCCCGATATCCTTCCATCTCATTTTCATTTTCCTTCCGCAGCTGCATATGGCATCTGTCTTGTCCTTTATATTTGTTCTTACCGTTATACTTCGATCCGGATAATTTTTCTCCCGATTTTGTATGCCGCCAGATATACACACATACAAATCGTCATAACGATCATTCCCGCAGCATTTCCATACAGTACACTCAGAAACTCCCCGAAAGTTATTTTCATATACAGGATGATCGCAAAAGGTACGATGCACATAATATCAAATTCAAGCTTTTTTGACGCTATCATCGTCTGGATTTCTTTCTCTGTATCTATTTTTCCGCTGATGATCCTGACTGCGTTTTTTATAATGGCGATACTGTCCCCTCCGCTTTTCTTTGCCGCGGCAAATACATTGACAAAGTCTTCTACATCTTCCTGTCCTGTGCGCTCCGCGAACTTCTCAAGCACCTCGGCTACAGGCATTTTCATATCAATCTGATGAGCCATCCTGTTATATTCTTTTCTGATCCGGGTATCTTTATCATACAGTGAACTCAGTTCCCTGCTGACCTCGCGTATTGCATTTTCTACGGAATATCCTGTTTTTAGTACCGCAGACATTTCCTGAATACTGTCGCGAAACTGTGTCCTGAACTGCTGCTCTTTCTTCCCTGCCGTATCTGCGATCCAGTCTCTCATATACAGAAACCATACCGGAAGGAATACAGGAGCCGTTATAAATGTTCCATAGAATGCATATAATATTAAAAGAAATATTCCGGTTACTTTTGCAATTCCAAGAATATACTCAGATTTCCTGATATCCTGCAGCCACAAGTTTCTCTCTGTTCCTGATATCGCCAGCCTTCACAAGATATCCTTTAATCTTTTCATCTTTCATCCCCTCCTCTCTGAATTCATATAATAACTCTGTTCTGATCCTGCCGTCGCTACAGTCAAGAACTTCCTCTATTCTAAGTACTTTTCTGCTCTTATCCCTGAGCCGTCCGAGATGGATGATAATATCCAGCGCAGACGCAATCTGCCTTTGGATTGCCTGAAGCGGAAGATCGATTCCCATCATCATCATTGTCTCCAGCCTGCGAAGCATATCAGCCGGATTGTTGGCATGCCCGGTAGACATAGAGCCGCTGTGTCCGTTCAGCATTGCAGAAGAGATCATATCCACAGTCTCCTCTCCCCTGACTTCACCGACAATAATCCTGTCCGGTCTCATCCTGAGAGCCGAACGGATAAGATCCCTGATCGTTATCGCGCCTTCTCCTTCCAGATTAGCTCCTCTTGCCTCCAGACGCACAAGATTGTCCACACCCTGTATCTGCAGTTCTGCATTGTCCTCAATTGTTATGATCCGTTCTTCCTTCGGAATACAGTCCGACATGGCATTGAGAAACGTCGTCTTTCCGGCTCCGGTTCCGCCACTGACAAAGATATTGTATTTTGCCTCCACCAGTTTCCGGATAAACTCCGCCGCATCTTCAGTCAGGCTCCCCATCCGGACAAGCTGCTCCATTGTGATGGCCTCCGAGGGAAATTTCCTGATCGTCATGATCGGACCGTTGACGGCCACAGGCTTCAAGACCACATTGACACGCGATCCGTCTCTCAGCCTTGCGTCTACAACAGGCGACGATTCATTTACATATCTGTTTGTCTCCCCTACGATCTGCTGTATGACATCGCACAGTCTCTCTTCCGAGATAAAGCGCCTGTCCGTACGGTGCAGCTTTCCGCCTTTCTCATAAAAAATATTTTCTGTTCCGTTTACCATTATTTCTGTTATGGAATCATCTTCGATCAGATCCTGAAGGATATCCAGCCGTCGGAATGCATTGAACAGTTCTCTGCTGATACGTATCTTATCGTTCAGCGGAAGAAATTCCTCTTCTGCCGCTTCTTCGAGAACTGCACGGATAATCTCCTGAAGCTCTTCCTCTCCCGTCTCCCTTGTCATATCCAGACGGAGCATCACCTTTTCATAGAGCAGTTCTGACTTTATCATTTTCCGGCCTCAGTCCTTTCCACATCAGGACGCTTCTTCTGCATGTCCTTTTTTACTGTACGTGTTAAAATATCACCGTATCCTGTCGTCCGCAGATTCCTTTCATACTGCTCCAATTTGGCAGTTGCTGAATTTTCCCGGATATAAGGTGTATAGATCCTTGCACATTTTCTCAGGATATCATACAGCCCGTCGATGCAGTCTCCAAGATCCAGAATGATCACTTCATAGATACATTTTTCAAGAATCTGCGAGAACAGACTGATCCATTCTTCTCCTTTTACCGCTCTTAAGTCGGACTCATTTTCCATCGGCATGATATAATCCATCCCGCCAGATCTGCCGGTCATAGAGCTGATCTTAAGCCCATGATCCGTTCTCTCCTGTTTCATACAATAGACCAGATCTCCGAGATCCTGTCCCGTATCCTCCGGAAAATAATAACTTCCTCCCGAATATCCCTCCAGATTAAGATAAAGCACCGGAACCTGCTCCGAGAGTTTCTCTCCCAGACGCATGGCAAACCTTGTCTTACCGATTCTGTGAACAGGAGAATATACCGCGATCATCCCTCTCGTCTGCTGTCCGTCCGGGGAAATCATATTCCGGGAGTTCTCCCGTACTTTCACCTCTTCCGGCTCGTCCCGGATACGTTTTCTCCCTTTTTTCGGAACAGAGGTATTTCTGTCCTGTATGCTCATCCCGTTTTTTATTTCATCCAGTATCCGGTCGGCTGACTGGTAGCGAAAAACGGGGATAACATCTTTTTCTCTGCAGTCTTTCATTATATCTGTGAGTATAAATACTTTCCGGATTCCCGGAAAAATCTCTGCCCTATCCCAGTATTCCTCTGCGATCAACAGTGCTTCGGTCCCCTCAGTCCCCGCAAATTCCATCGCCTTGGCGGGATCATGAAAAAGGTGGAACTGATACACTTCGGACAACTGTTCCGACAGAATCTCAAAAAGATGTTCAATATACTCTTCCTGAACATCGCAGACCACAAAACTGCCTGATCCATTTTTTTTCTTTTCTTCTGACATAATCTGAATTTTGCCGCGATCTCATGCAGCACGATAAAGATAATGACAGCCGGCTTTTTCCAAAACCGACATCCTGACACCGTATGCTTTCCCCCAAAAGCCGGTGTGACAACCGGTGAATTCCTGTTGTGTAAGACGCATTATAAACGGCGGATCTTAATTTGTCCAGAACAAAAATAAAATCCGCCGTTTTTTGTAAAAAATTCACAAAATCTGATAGCACATGATTCCGTAAAGCAGCCCGACGCCCGGAATTCCAAGGGTTCCGGATGTCAAAAAGGATACCGCATTCAGCCCCACATTAATTGAAGAATCAGGCGGGATCACATACTGATTTATAAAAAATATCAAAGCCATTCCCACGGCCGCCCGTATGAAAAAATGAATCACGGCCGACATAATTTTCTTTCCCAAATGATCCGCACCCCTTCCTCTCGTCTTTGTATCACAGAAATAATCTCCGTCCGGTGATACATCCTGATACAGTTTATTCGGGATACGGACAATTTATTCTCTGTCCGTCAGCCATTCTTCCGCTGTTTTTCCTGCTGCCGCCCGGGAAAAATTCCACTCACGCACAGACATTCTCTTATTTTTTTCCATAATCTCCCTAAAATAATTTTCTACTTCTTCCGCCAGATCGCTGTCTTTAATACTCGCGAAA
>CAZJRY010000062.1:0-13673 GCA_964548625.1 uncultured Mediterraneibacter sp. | reverse complement strand
CGCCGCTGATCCTGACAAAAGAAGACTGTGACAAGGCGGTTGAAATATTGAGAGAAACCGTAGAGGCACTGGCGTCCGAAAATAAATAAATCTATAACAAATAACAGGAGGAAACATAATGGCAGGTGACAAATCAGAAATATTGGAGTTTTCTTATCATCTTCCGGTAAATATAATTTTCGGCTGCGGAAAGGCGGATCTTGCCGGTGAACTGGCCGGACCGTACGGCAGAAAGGCGCTGATCGTCACAGGGCGTAGCAGCGCGAAGAAGTCCGGTCTGTATGACAGAGTCGCGGGAAGCCTGGAACGAGCGGGAATATCGCATCTGCTTTTTGACAAAGTCACGCAGAATCCCCTGACGACAACCGCCGAAGAGGGGGCTTCTCTTGCAAGAGAAAATGACTGCGACGTAATTATCGGGATCGGCGGGGGAAGTATTATGGACTGCGCGAAAGCGGTGGCGTTCCTCGCAGTGAACACAGGGGATATCAACGACTACATATATAACCGGAAGAAAAGCGAAAAAGCACTGCCTCTGCTTCTGATCCCCACTACCTGCGGCACAGGGTCAGAAGGAAACGGCTTCGCGGTGCTGACCAATCCTGAAAACGGGGATAAGAAATCTCTCCGCTGCAATGCGATCATACCGAAAGTCTCGATCGTAGATCCGGAATGTATGATGACAATGCCGAAAAAGGTGCTCGCTTCTGTAGGTTTTGACGCCCTGTGCCATTGTATGGAAGCATATACATCAAAGAACGCCCAGCCCTTTACGGATGCGCTGTGCGAGTACGCCATGCGTCTGACGGCGGAAAATCTTGTCAGGGTTTATAAAGGAGACGGAGATACGCCGGCTTGGGAAAAACTGACGCTTGCGAGCACGATCGGAGGCATGGTGATCAATACGGCGGGAGTCACGCTTGCCCACGGAATGGAGCATCCGGCAAGCGGGCTGAAAAATATCGTGCACGGTCAGGGACTTGCGGCTCTTACGCCGGCTGTCATCAAAGCGTCACAGAAAGGAAATCCGGCAAAATTCAAAAAGATATCGGAAATCCTGAGCGGCGGGACAGACGATGACTGCGCTTCGGCGGTACTGGGACTGCTGAAAGAGCTGGATCTTGACTGCACGCTCTCGGATCTGGGGATCCGGGAAGAAGATATTCCATGGATGGCGGAAAACTGCATGAAGGTTTCTGCGGTTTCGGTCGCGGCGAATCCGGTGGTATTTACAGAAGCGGAGATTGCCGGGATCTATGAGAAGGCATTGTAAGCAGGCAGCGATATGAAAAAGAGGGAGCGGCATATCCGGACAACATATATTCGTCCGGATATGCCGCTCCCTCTTTTGCCGGCTGCAGATTCAGAGGGGCTGCTTTACATTCCTGAATAAAATGATAAAATTAAAATGATGTTATCAAAATGATATTATGCTGAAAGTGATGGTATTGGGATGAAAGAAAATGAAAAGATACAACTCTTTGAGAAAACGCCGATCCACGGGGCAGTGGCAAAGCTGGCGGTTCCTATGATCTTCAGTTCCCTTGTCATGGTGCTCTACAATATGGCGGATACCTATTTTGTGGGTATGCTGAATGAACCGGTGGAAAATGCAGCGGTATCTCTGGCCGCGCCGGTACTGCTGGCATTTAATGCTGTGAATAATCTGTTCGGCGTGGGAACATCCAGTATGATGAGCAGGGCGCTTGGAAGAAAAGATTATGAAACGGTATCGGAAAGCTCGGCTTTCGGCTTTTACTGTTCCCTTATATGCGGCGTACTTTTCGGACTTCTCTGCGGTATTCTGCACAGCCCGCTTCTGACGCTTATCGGAGCGGATGCGACTACCCGGGCAGCGACGCATGGATATATGTTCTGGACGGTCTATCTGGGAGCGGCGCCGACCATCCTCAACGTAGTTATGGCATATCTGGTGCGGTCAGAGGGAGCGGCACTTCATGCCAGCATCGGAACGATGAGCGGCTGCCTGCTCAATATTATTCTGGACCCGATTTTTATACTTCCGTGGGGACTGAACATGGGAGCGGCAGGAGCGGGACTCGCCACATTTTTGTCGAACTGCGCGGCATGCCTGTATTTCTTCGTTTTTCTTTATATAAAGAGAGGAAACACATTTGTCTGCATCGATCCGAGAAAATTCCGCCTGAAAAAGAGGATCATCATAGAGGTATGCGGCGTCGGAATTCCGGCTTCTATCCAGAACCTTCTGAATGTGACGGGAATGACGATCCTGAACAACTTCACTTCCGCATACGGCGCCGACGCTGTGGCGGCCATGGGGATCACATACAAGATCTATATGGTGCCCATGCAGGTGGCGATGGGATTCTCCCAGGGAATTATGCCGCTTGTCAGTTATACATTTGCATCGGGAAATATAAAGAGGATGAAAGATACGATCCTGTTCGCGCTTAAGCTCATAGTGCCTGCTCTGGCTGTGGTGACGATCGGATATTATGCGGGAGCAGATGTGCTGATCAGCCTGTTTATGAAAAATGAAACGATCATAGCGTATGGTTCATCATTCCTGAGCGGTTTCTGTCTGGGAATTGTATTTTTAAGCGTTGACTTCCTTGCAGTCGGCGTATTTCAGGCGCTGGGGCTGGGGAGATATGCGCTTGTATTCGCTGTTTTGAGAAAGGTTGTGCTGGAGATCCCCGCGCTGATCATACTGAACCGTCTGTTCCCGCTGTATGGTCTCGCCTATGCACAGTTTGCGGCGGAACTGATTCTGAGCATCTGCGCAGTTGTGATGCTTCGGCATATCTTCAGAAAGTACGGGAAGAAACAGCCTGCCGCGGCGCAGCGGTCAGGCTGAGATAAAAACGGCAGTGAAACGCTGCAGAAAAAGGAGAGTAAATCAAATATGAAGAAACGTATCATCCTCGGTTCGGCTTCTCCGCGAAGGCGGGAGCTCCTCGCGCAGATCGGCATGGAGTTTGAGGTCAGAGTCAGCGATAAGGAGGAGGTATACACGAGCAGTATACCGGAAGAAATCGTAAAAGAGCTCTCTCTTATGAAAGCAGAGAATGTAGCCTCAGAACTTCTGGAAAATATTGCGGACGATCATACAGGCAATACCACGGATACGGATAGAGATATAAAGAGCACTGTTATAATCGGTGCAGATACCATAGTTGTGCTGGATGATGAGATACTGGGGAAACCGTCGGATGAAGAAGACGCGGTCCGCATGCTCACACGTCTGCAGGGGCGGGAACACAGGGTGTATACCGGGGTGGCTGTTCTTGATTTCGGACCGGACGGAGAGAAAACAGTGATCAATTATCCGGTTGGAACGAAAGTGTATGTCAATGCCATGACAGAAGACGAGATACGCGCCTATGCTGCGACGAAGGACCCGCTGGACAAGGCGGGCGCCTACGGCATACAGGGAAGGTTTGCCGCATATATCGACCGGATCGACGGAGATTATTATAACGTGGTGGGGCTCCCGGTGTCGCGGGTGTACCGGACGCTCAAAGAGATCGGTATAAAATAAAATAATCGTCAGTGGGATCATCGAATTTCCCACAGCGTCTGTCCCTTATCCCGCAGCCATTTCCGCGCCGTCCGGTAATCCGGCAGCACAGATTCCACGATGGCATAAAATGCCTTTGAGTGGTTCATTTCCCTGCGGTGGGCGAGTTCGTGCACAACGACATAGTCCAGCACTTCTTCCGGGGCGAGGATAAGCCGCCAGTTGAAATTTAAGTTACCCTTACTGCTGCAGCTTCCCCAGCGGGTTTTCTGCTCACGGATGGAGATGCGGCCGTAGGATACGCCCATGATGCGTGCATAATATTCCGTCTTGCGGGTGAAGATATCCCTTGCGATCTCAATGCAGAGGCTGCGGTCTTTCGCGGAGAGCAGCGGATGTGCGGATGAGGTGGCTTTTTTCAGCTCTTTCTCTTTTACGAGGGAGAGATGTTTCAGTACCCAGCGCTCGTTTTCAGAGATAAAAGTATCGATACAGGAACGGGAGCACTGACGAGGCGAGCGCACGAGGACACGGCCGTCGCGCGTCACCTGGATCGCGATGGTCTTCCGGCTGCTGTATATGATCTCGTAATCAAACGGATGGTTCATGATATCACCTCGGAATTCTTTCAAATGTCTGCAGCTCTCCCTGCTTTTTAACAGAAATTATTAAAATGTATTTCTCAGCGCCTTTTGTAAAGCCGGAAGATCAGTTTCCAGACCAGAAACAGGATAAAAGCTCCAAGGATCGTTGAGGCGATATACAGGAAAATGACTCCTGTATTTCCAAGAAACGGGATCAGATCGCGGAATACGACCTGCTGCATCCGGTAATCCGGATTAATATAGAACATATTGATCGTGCCGAATCGATCAAGAGAAAGGTTCAGAAGTTCGGCGGTCAGGCAGCAGACAAGATACAGGAGCGAACTGTATATAAAAGGACGCAGTGGGAACGCGGTCATGAGAGAGCGGGAAAACAGCGTCTTTTTTTTACCGGAACAGAGCAGACCGATATAAGTGATCCCTGCCGTGATCCCTAATATAATAAGAAGAATGTGCCACAGATACGAGTGGACGGTAAGCGCTGCCAGCGGATAATGCAGGCCGGAGGTGTCCGCGAATACCGCGATCCCGCCAAGCAGACAGTAGCACATAAGGAATACAAGGAGCGTTCTTCGTACAGTGTCCCGGCGAAGCCACGGATAGACCAGAAGGATATACATGGGAATGCTGCAGAGCTGAAACGGGAAATACCACCAGTTGTAGCTGACGTCCCCGGCCGCAAAGGTGAGGGCGAGCTGTTTCCATACTTCGCTGCAGGCCATGATGACGCCGCACGCGAAGAAAAAAATATCGGATGTATCGGAAAAATAAAAAACTGTTTTTTTACTGTTCATTTATGCACCTCTCCGCCCATATTATAACGTAATTTTTAAAATGTTTATACCGTATTGACATCTTTTACATGTAAGAACAGAGAAAAAAAGAAGAAAATTGTGTGAAACATACAAATAACAACTGGTTTTCCGACAAATTTATACAAAATGATACGGCGCCGCGCGGGAGAGAAATCCCCGGAGAAAAACCGGACAAAAAAAGTGATAAAATTAAAAGGACATTTTATTGTGCAAGGATACAAAATAAAAGAAAAAAAGGGATATCCTGACCGGGGAAAAATCAATATGTGAAATTGTTGACAAATCACGGAGACGGGATTAAAATTGGTACAGCTTTTCGGAGCAGCGGATCTGTCGTTCTGCTGTTATATAAAGAAAAGCATGGCCTGAATAGAAAAGAGAAATTGATCGTAGGGAGGTTCGAGGGGGAACAGCTCTTTTTTTTATGTTTAAAATCATGCTCTTTTCCGGTCTGGTCAATGAATACAGGGAAAAAGGAGGGAGCAATACGGAAAATCTGACAGAAACACTGATGGAAGAACTGAACTGTGAGACAGTGTTCACTCTTCCGGTCATAGGAGGTATCTCGGAATCCGTGGTCGTTACATGGATACTGATGGCGGCGCTTGTCCTGTTGTCGGTCATTCTCGTGAGAAACCTGAGGGTTGAGAATCCCGGAAAAGTGCAGTTGGCGCTGGAAGCGGGAATAGGCTGGGCGCAGGATTTCTTTGAGGGGATCATCGGGAAAGAAAACCGGAGATATGTGCCTTATCTGATCACGGTACTTCTCTATCTTGCGGCAGCCAATACGATCGCGCCGCTGCTGGGCTTTAAACCGCCGACAAAAGACCTGAACGTGACGGCTGCGCTGGCGATTATGAGTATGTGCCTGATCGAATTTTCGGGAATCAGGAAGAACGGAGTGAAACACTGGGTAAAGCATTTTGCCCGCCCGGTTCCGGTCGTGGCGCCGATCATGGTATTGGAGATCGTGATCCGACCGCTGTCGCTCTGTATGCGGCTCTTCGGAAACATGCTGGCCGGGTTTGTGGTACTGGAACTTTTGAAATTCTTTGTACCGCTGTTCATACCTATTCCGGTAAGTTTTTATTTTGATATCTTCGACGGTCTGCTGCAGGCATATGTATTCGTATTTCTGACAGCGCTGTTTATGACCGAGGAGATGGAGTAAGCCCGCGGACAGCGGGGATAAGATGTACCCGGATAAAGAGGGGAAGGCATCGGTAATTAATTAAATAATATGGAAAAAAGGAGAACATCATTATGGAGACAATTATTGCTATCGGAGCAGCTATTGCAGTATTAACAGGTATTGGAGCAGGCGTAGGCATCGGTATCGCTACAGGAAAGGCAGCGGAAGCGATCGCGAGACAGCCGGAGGCAGAGGGCAAGATCAGCAAGAACCTGATCCTCGGATGCGCGCTCGCGGAGGCAACGGCTATCTACGGTTTCATCATCGGACTTCTGATCATCATCCTTCTTCAGTAATGATAATGGCGGATTTAGAGACAATAACATGAAAGGTGGGCTTAAAAGGTGATTTCAATAGACTTGAACCTTGTCTGGACCATAATCAACCTTGTTGTTCTTTATCTTTTGCTGAGACATTTCCTCATCGGTCCCGTGATGGATATCATGGAGAAGAGAAAACAGATGATAGATGACGGATTTAAAAACGCGGAGGCGGTACAGGCGGATGCCGACAGGCTGAAGCGGGAGTATGAGACGGCGCTCAGCGGAGCAAAGCGGGAGTCCGTACAGATTATCGAGGATGCGAGAAAGAGCGCGAAAGCAGAGTACGACCGCATTATAAACGAAGCGGGAGAGAAAGCGGACACGATGATCAAATCCGCGAAAGAGAATGTGCGCGTTGAGCGCGAGCAGACGATGAAGGAACTGAAGTCACAGATCGCAGGGCTCGCCGCCGCGTCAGCGGCGAAGATCATCGGCGGAAACGCGGATGACAAGGAGAACCGGAATCTGTACGATCAGTTCCTGAAAGAAGCAGGTGAGGGCGATGGCAATGCAGACAAATAAGGAAATACGCTGTTCTTCCGCCGCGGTCTCATACGGAAAGGTCCTTTTTGAACTGAACATTTCCGGGGAGAGTGTGAGAAAGGCACGCGGGATATTAGAGAATGTTCCGCAGCTCTCTGATCTGCTCATGAATCCTACGGTCGCGCTGAAGAAGAAGTTCGCGGTCATCGACAGAGTATTTCCGGAAGACATGCGGAATTTTCTGAAGACGGCATGCAGGTACCGCAGGATAGATCTTATGGACGAGATCTTCACCGCATACGACAGATGCCGTGACGAGGAGGATAAAATCCTCAGGGCCGTGCTGACATGTACTGTCGCGCCGGATGAAGAACAGAAGAAGGGAATGGAAAGTTTCCTGTGCAGGAAGTACGGTGTCCGGAGAGCGCAGATCGAAGTCCGGCATGACGCGGATCTGCTGGGCGGATTTATTCTCCGCGCGGGCAGCGACGAGTATGACTGGAGCATGAAAGGACGTCTGGACAGACTTACGCGGACTCTGGGAGGACACTGACAATAAGACTGCACCGGAAGTCTTACTCTTAATATAACCTGGAGGTGAACAAGGTGAGTTCAATCAACTCAGATGAGATTATCTCTATTCTCCGGGAGGAGATAGAGAATTTTGATACAATGAGCAAAGACAGTGAGATCGGAACTGTTATCTCAGTAGGCGACGGGATCGCCACGATATACGGGATCGACCATGCCATGTACGGAGAGATCATCACATTCGAGACCGGGCTTAAGGGAATGGTCCAGGACATCCGCAAAGATGAGATCGGATGTATCCTTTTCGGAAGTGATACGGAGATCCGCGAGGGCACGAAAGTATCCCGTACAGGAAAGAAAGCCGGCGTACCTGTCGGTGAAGCATATATAGGAAGAGTCGTCAACGCGCTCGGCGAGGCAATTGACGGACGGGGCGAGATCAAAGCGGATGATTACCGCCCGATCGAGCAGGAGGCTCCGGGGATCATCGACAGAAAGTCTGTCAGCGTTCCGATGGAGACGGGAATCCTGTCTATCGACGCGATGTTCCCGATCGGCCGCGGACAGCGTGAGCTGATCATCGGGGACCGTCAGACCGGAAAGACGTCTATCGCGATGGACACGATCCTGAACCAGAAGGGGAAAGACGTGATCTGCGTCTATGTCGCGATCGGCCAGAAAGCGTCTACGGTGGCGAAAGTTGTAAATACACTGAAATCGCACGGCGCTATGGATTATACGATCGTGGTATCCTCCACGGCAAGCGACTGCGCGCCGCTGCAGTATATTGCCCCTTATGCGGGCACGTCGATGGCAGAGTATTTCATGTATCAGGGCAAAGACGTCCTGATCGTATACGACGATCTGTCCAAACACGCGGTCGCATACCGCGCGCTGTCACTTCTTCTCGGACGTTCCCCGGGACGTGAGGCATATCCCGGTGACGTATTCTATCTTCACTCAAGACTGCTGGAGCGCTCCAGCCGCCTGAGCGATGAGAGGGGCGGCGGTTCCATTACGGCGCTCCCGATCATCGAGACACAGGACGGAGATGTATCCGCTTATATCCCGACCAACGTGATCTCTATCACAGACGGCCAGATATTCCTGGAGAGCGGCCTGTTCGCGTCGGGTATGCGGCCGGCGGTCAACGTAGGGCTTTCCGTATCCCGTGTGGGCGGCGCGGCACAGACAAAAGCGATGAAGAAAGCGTCGGGCAGTATCCGTATCGATCTGGCACAGTACAGAGAGATGGAAGTGTTTACACAGTTCAGCTCTGATCTGGATTCCGCGACAAAAGAACAGCTCGAATACGGAAGCGGACTGATGGGGCTGTTAAAACAGCCGCTGTACCATCCGCTGTCCCTGCATGAGAAAGTCATTACTCTCTGTGCGGCGACACATAAAGTATTTCTGGGGATCGGTCAAAAGGAGATCAAACAGTTCCAGTCGGACATGCTCGCGCATTTTGACGCCGCGCATCCGGAGATCGGACAGGAGATCGAGGAAAAGAAAGCGCTGTCTGACGAGCTGATCGAAAAGATCGTGGAGACCGCAAAAGAATTTAAAGCAACAGTTCAGCCATAGGACTGCGCGGGCTGAACGGAGATTTTAGGAAAAGCAGGTGATAACATGCCGAATATCAGAGAGATACAGAGCCGTATCAACAGTGTCAGGGATACGATGAAGATCACGAACGCGATGTACATGATCTCATCTTCCAAGCTGACGCAGGCAAAGAAAAAGCTGGCGGATACCGAGCCGTATTTCTACGCGCTGCAGGGTGAGATCTCAAGGATCTTAAGGCATCTGCCGGAGCTTGAACATGTTTTTTTCATCCAGAGGGAAAAAATCCTTCCGGAAGATCGGAAGATCGGCTCGATCGTGGTCACTGCCGACAAAGGACTGGCAGGGGCGTATAACCACAATATCGTAAAGCTTGAGGAAGAGATCCTGGCAAAGCCGGGAATCCATAAGCTGTTCATCGTAGGAGAGCTGGGACGACATTACTTTGCGAAGCGCGGCGTGGAGATTGATACAAATTTTCAGTATACGGTACAGAAACCGACGATGCACCGCGCGAGAGATATCTCCGGAGTGCTGCTGGACCAGTTTAAAAAAGGCGAACTGGACGAAATATATATCGTGTATACCCGAATGGAGAATTCTGTCCGGTCGGACGCGGAAGTTGTGAAACTCCTGCCGCTTGAGAGAAGCTCGTTCGATGAGATGAAGATACCCCTCAACGTGTACCGCGAGTCCATTGAACTGTATCCGTCCGCTGAAGCTGTGATGGACAGTATTGTGCCGAACTATGTGACAGGTATGATATACGGATGTCTTGTAGAGGCTTACGCGAGCGAACATAATGCCCGTATGATGGCGATGAAATCGGCAACAGACAGTGCGCAGGATCTGATCCACGATCTGTCCGTCGCGTACAACAGGGCACGGCAGGCGGCGATCACGCAGGAGATCACAGAAGTCTGCGCGGGCGCACGGGCACAGCAGAAGTAGAAAGATACTTTTGGAAAGAAAGTGAGAATGATTATGAATAGAGGAAGAATCACACAGGTCATGGGACCTGTTGTTGACGTAGTATTTGAAGACGGCGGACTTCCCTTTATCAAAGATGCGCTTGAAGTTGAGAATAACGGTAAAAAATGCATCATGGAGGTTGCCCAGCACCTTGGAAACAACGAGGTGCGCTGCCTGATGCTGGCAGCGAGCGAGGGCCTTCACAAAGATATGGAAGTCACAGCCACGGGAGACGGCATCAAAGTGCCGGTCGGAGAGAAGACGCTGGGCAGGCTGTTCAATGTGCTCGGCGAGACGATCGATGACGGAGACGTTATTGAAGATTCCGAAAAATGGGTGATCCACAGAGATCCGCCGTCATTTGAGGATCAGAGCCCGGTCGTGGAGATCCTGGAGACGGGCATCAAAGTCATCGACCTTCTGGCGCCGTACGCGAAGGGCGGTAAGATCGGACTCTTCGGAGGAGCCGGAGTCGGAAAGACAGTGCTCATCCAGGAGCTGATACGGAACATCGCCACGGAGCACGGCGGATATTCTATCTTTACCGGAGTCGGAGAGCGTTCCCGTGAGGGAAATGATCTCTGGTCTGAAATGAAAGAATCGGGAGTGCTTGAGAAGACCGCGCTGGTGTTCGGACAGATGAACGAGCCCCCCGGAGCGCGTATGCGCGTGGCGGAGACAGGGCTTACGATGGCGGAGTATTTCCGTGATGAAGAGCACAGGAACGTGCTTCTTTTCATTGATAACATTTTCCGTTTCACACAGGCGGGCTCCGAGGTGTCCGCCCTGCTCGGCCGTATGCCGTCAGCCGTAGGCTATCAGCCCACACTGGCAACAGAGATGGGTGAACTGCAGGAACGTATCGCCTCCACAAAGAACGGTTCTGTTACGTCCGTACAGGCTGTGTATGTGCCGGCCGACGATCTGACCGACCCGGCGCCGGCGACTACATTCGCCCATCTGGACGCGACTACCGTTTTGTCCAGAAAGATCGTGGAGCAGGGAATTTATCCGGCCGTAGATCCGCTGGAGTCCAGTTCCCGTATCCTTGAGGCGGATATCGTCGGAGAGGAGCACTATGAAGTCGCGAACAAAGTTATCGCGATCCTTCAGAAATATAAAGAACTGCAGGATATCATCGCGATCCTCGGTATGGAAGAACTTTCCGACGAGGATAAAGCGACCGTCATGCGCGCGAGAAAGATCCAGAGATTCCTGTCCCAGCCGTTCTTTGTAGCCGAGACATTTACGGGAACTCCCGGAAAATACGTACCGCTTAAAGAGACGATCCGCGGTTTCAAGATGATCATTGACGGCGAGATGGATGAATATCCGGAATCCGCATTTTTTAATGTGGGAACCATTGACGATGTGATCGAGAAAGCGAAAGCCGAAACAGAAGCGGCAAAAGCGTAACGACGCAGAACAGGAGTGTATGTATAATGGATACATTTGGTCTGAAGATCATAGCAAGCGATAAGGTTCTTTACGAGGGCCGCTGCAAAAAACTCATTATCCCTGCTCCCGACGGAGAAAAAGGGATTCTGGCTGACCACGAGAATATGGTCATAGCCATAGCTGTGGGGACCGCGAAGATCCAGCTCGGCGGAGAGGATGAGTGGAGAGATCTTGCGGTGGGTACCGGTTTCGCGGAGATCATAAATAACCGTGTGACCCTGCTTGTAGATACGGCCGAAAGACCGGAGGATATCGACGTCCGCCGGGCGCGTGAGCAGCAGGAACGGGCCGAAGAACAGATGCGGCAGAAACAGAGCATACAGGAATACTATCACACTCAGGCGTCCCTCGCCCGCGCGATGAACCGGCTGAGAGTCGCCCAGGACAAAAAGTGGAACATATAGCGGCAGTCCGGCCGCGGAAAGGTCAGGAGAGAAAAACGTGCAGGTACGGTTTCCTCTCCTGGCTTTTTTTCGGGAAACTCCGGGAATCAGTTTTATCTTGCATTTTCAGATGGCGTATACTACAATAAATATGCCTTGTGGTGTGCGGAATACAGCAATTTTGATGTATTTTTTGTAGATATAAATATTTGCAGGAACAAAGACAGGGGAGATTAAGATATGAGTGAAAGTTATAAACCGCGTTCTACTGCTGAGATCATGAATGATGTTTTAAGTACCGTGCGTGATTACTACGATTCGGAGTACGCTTATTATATTGAGAAAGAACAGGGCGATATCGAGGCGATCTACGAGTGGTGCGCCGAGAATGTGGAATGGCAGAGAGACCGGCTGAAGCTGCTTCCCGAGGAAGAACAGCCGAAGTGGATGAAGACGGAGATCACGGATACGACTTCAGACTGCTACAGCGTATTCAGGGAGATCGCGGATGATACGACCGCCATCCTCGCGGTCGCAGGCGTTCACAGAGGGGGATGCACGCTGGATCTTATGAGGGCTCTTCTGCCGTACATCCCTCAGGCCATTGCACTGCAGAAGATGCAGAAACAGCAGGAATATCTCAGTTATCATGATGATCTGACAGGTCTTTTGAACAGGAACAGCCTGGTAGATTATCTGGATCATGTAAAGAGCGGCGAACTGAAATCTCTGGGCGCGCTTTCCATCGATATCAACGGACTGAAGAATTTCAATAAAGAGTTCGGCAGGGACTACGGGGATGAAGTTATCGTCCGCATAGGCGAAGTGCTGCAGGAATATTTCCGCAGCGGCGCGGTTTACCGGCTCACAGGGGACCAGTATCTTGTGCTGACGGAAAATACGTCCTATGAAAACTTCACAAAACAGATCTATGCCGCGCATACCAAGCTCGACAATATCAGTCTCGGACTCGCGTCGATGGGATATGCATGGGAGAAAGTGGATATTGACGTAGAGAAGCTGATAAACAACGCGGAAGTCATGATGCGCGAGGAAAAGAAAAAATATTATAAGAACCTTAAAAAAGGACATCATGAACCGATCATAAAGCAGGATCTTCTGGATGATCTGAAACAGAAGAATTTTATTGTCTGTCTCGTCCCGAAGATCGATACGGCTACCGGACAGGTCGCGGAGGCCGAGGCCGTGGTCAGGTATCACCACAAAGATCTGGGGATCGTGAATCCGGGGAGATATATCAATCTGCTGGAAGAGACGAAACTCTCCCACTATCTGGATCTGTACGTGTTTGAGGAAGTATGTAAGACTCTTCACAGATGGGAGCTGGAGCGGATCCCGCTCATACCTGTCGCGGTGAATTTTGCCGGAGCCACCTTGAAGCAGGAGAGCATCGCGGATAAGATGCTGCATCTGATCGAAAAGTATCATGTCAGATGCGAGTATCTTGAAGTGGAAGTCTCGGAGTCCGGCAGCGACATGAATCAGGAGATGCTGGCGGAGACCAGCAGCAAGATCCGCAAGGCGAATGTACGTGTTATTCTGGACCATTTCGGAGCGAAGGATTCGAGTTTCTCTATCCTGTCTCTGATGGAATTCGACGGGCTGAAGCTGGACAAGAGCCTGATCACGAATATCGTCGGAAATGCCCGCAGCCGGATCGTTGCCCAGGCGGTGATCGATATCTGCAGGCAGCTCGGAGCCTTTGTTCAGGCTTCCGGAGTGGAAACACAGGATCAGTTGAACGTCCTGAAAGAGCTCGGATGTGATTACGCCCAGGGAACCCTGTTTAACAAACCGATCACGATCGAGACATTTGAAGTCA
>CAZJRY010000061.1:0-13754 GCA_964548625.1 uncultured Mediterraneibacter sp. | reverse complement strand
AAATATGTTAAGGAGGGGGCACATGAACCAGAACATAATCGAATTAAAAAATGTTAAAAAAGTTTTTGACAATACCGTGGTGGTGGAAGACTTTAATCTGAAAGTAAAGAAAGGGGAATTTGTCACTTTCCTCGGTCCCTCCGGCTGCGGCAAGACGACAACTCTGAGGATGATCGCGGGATTTGAATTCCCGACGGAAGGAGAGATTCTTTTAAACGGCGAAGATATCAGCCATCTTCCGCCGAACCTGCGACCCATCAACACGGTGTTCCAGCGATACGCGCTGTTCCCCCACATGAATGTCTATGATAATGTGGCGTTCGGGCTGAATCTGAAACACCTTCCCAAGTCGGTGATCAATGAGAAGGTAAAAAACGTACTGGAAGTGGTAGATCTGGAAGGGTTTGAAAAAAGACAAATTTCTACTCTGTCCGGCGGACAGCAGCAGAGGATCGCGATTGCCCGTGCCATTGTCAATGAACCGGATATCCTGCTTCTTGATGAACCGTTGGGAGCGCTGGATCTGAAGATGAGAAAAGAGATGCAGCTGGAACTCAAATCCATGCATGAGCGTCTTGGGATCACGTTTATCTATGTGACCCATGACCAGGAGGAAGCGCTTACTATGTCTGACAAGGTGGTAGTCATGTCGGACGGTATGATCCAGCAGATCGGTACTCCGGAAGAAATCTACAATGAACCGAAAAACGCTTTCGTTGCTGACTTTATAGGAGAAAGTAATATCTTTGAAGGGAAGATGGCGGCATCCATGACAGTCAGCTTCTGCGGAGCTGAATTCCCGTGTGTGGACAATGTACCGAAAGATACGCGGGTGGATGTGGTTGTACGGCCTGAAGACGTTGTCATCACCGGACCGGTGGACGGTCAGATCAGGGGCGTTGTGGACTCTGCCGTATTTAAGGGAATGTACTATGAGATCACGGCGATCCTGCCGGATGAAAATGAGGTGGTCATCCAGACCACGAGAAACGTGCGGCCCGGCGAAGAGATCGGCATGAGGATCGGGCCTGATGAGATTCACGTCATGCCTGCGGGTGTACTGATGAATGTCTTTGACGGTACGATCACAAAAGAAGGCCGCGCGGCATTTGCCGGCGGCGAGTACGAGTGCGACCTGACACAGCTCTTTGACGGCTCAGTTCAGAACGGGCCGTGCTCCGTTGTTACAGAGGGCGGCGAGGAGATCAATCTCGAGGGGATCGAAGTGACGGTGGAAGTGCCGGTGAAGGCGGTTTCCATGAGCGACGAGCAGAGAGAATACCGCGCGGACGGAAATATCATATCATTTATCTATAAAGGAAATCATTATAACTATACCGTACGTACAGCTACGGAGGAAGACTTTGTGCTGGATGAGGATGATCTGTGGAACGAGGGGGACCACGTCAGTCTGATGATCCCGAAAGAGCAGATCATACTGAAGAGAAAGTAGGGATTGAATATGAAACGTTTTCGATTCAGCAGGAAACAGATGTGCATCCCCTATGCCCTGTTCCTGATCTGTTTTGTCATACTGCCGCTGGCGGTGATCGTTTATTATGCGTTTACAGACGGAAGCGGAAGGTTTACGCTTGAAAACCTTCTGAGCTTCTTCACCAACGGAAATACCATCGGAACACTTTTCTACAGCGCTGTGATCGCTGTGGCGGTGACGGCAGTCTGTCTGCTGATCGCCTATCCGGTGGCGTATGTCCTGGCAAGGAGCGGCCTGAAGAGAGCCCCGGTGCTGCTGATGCTCTTTATCCTGCCCATGTGGATCAATTTTACTCTGAGGATCACTGCGTTAAAAGAGATCCTGACCGTACTCGAGGGGAATCTCTCCCTGCATCCGTTCCTGAATACAGTGATCGGCATGACATATGATTATCTCCCCTTTATGATCCTGCCGTTATATACAACGCTGCTTCAGCTGGATGAGAATCTGCTGGAAGCGGCACAGGATCTCGGAGCCGGTCCTGCGGCAGTGTTCGCGAGGGTGACGCTGCCGCTGTCCATGCCGGGGATCGCCAGCGGGATCACCATGACGTTCCTTCCGGCTATGACCAACTATGTTATTCTTGATATGATGTACAACAGTACATATATTATGGGTTCACTGATCGGAAGCTACTTTAATATTTACGACTGGAATAACGGCTCCATGATCTCACTGATCCTGTTTGCGGTGATCTGTATCCTATCGCTGCTCACAGGCGGGGAGGAACAGGATGACGCGAAGAACAGGGGGGCGGTACTGTGATGAAAAAGATACTTTCTTATTCGTGGCTGGCTATTGTGGCGCTTTTTATGTATATCCCGGTACTGATCCTGGCATTTTACAGCTTTACGGATTCTACGACGATCGGCGCCGTGAGAGGATTCTCTCTCCATAACTATGTGACGCTTTTTACGACAGAGGATCTGAGAAATATGATCATAGGCACGGTACTTCTCGCAGTGGCCGCAGCCGTGATCTCATCGATACTCGGGACAGTCGGCGCCATAGGCTCATTTTACTCCGGGCCGTTTACGAGGAATATGATCGAGACGGCGAACCGGATCCCGGTGGTGAATGCGGACGTTGTGACAGCGTTCTCCATCTGCATCCTTCTGATCGTAGTGCTCGGGATTGAGAAGAACACGTTTATTCCGCTTGTGATCGGGCACGTGGTTCTGTGTACTCCGTTTGTGTATCTTGCCGTGATGCCGAAGCTGAAGCAGATGGACAACGGGCTGTATGAGGCGGCGCTTGATCTGGGGGCGACGCCGTTTCAGGCACTGTACAGGATCGTGATCCCGCAGATCATTCCGGGCATTATCTCGGGATTTATGCTGTCGATCACATTATCTCTTGATGACTATTTTATTTCCACATATACGAAACCGGCGACATTTGACACGATCAGCACCTACGTGGTCAACGCGACAAGAGGCGCCCGGACCGAGATCAAGACAGCGCTTTGGGCTCTGTCCACCGTGATCTTTCTCGTGGTGATCCTTGCGGTGGTGATCATGAATGTTGTCTCGGCGAAAACAGAAAGAAAACAGGAGGCAGGAGCGTATGACAGCAGAGAGAAAGACTAAGGGGCGCAGGGCGCTCAGGATCACAGCCGCGGGAATCGCCCTGACGGCATTTCTTTCACTGGCGCTGCCGGGGACCGTGTTCCCTGACGGATCACTTTCTTATGATATACTGTCCGGCGGGATGGCTTCCGTGTCCGCGGCAGAAAGCGGGGAGAAAGTGACTCTGCGCATTGCCAACTGGGAAGAATACATCGATGAGGGAGACTGGGACGAAGAAGAGGAGATCGATCTTGATGACAGTGAAGGTACCGTGATCTTCGGAGAGAACTCCATGGTAGAGGATTTTGAGGCATGGTATGAGGCCGTCTACGGCGTGGAGGTGGAAGTAGAATATTCCACGTTCGGAACAAATGAGGATCTGTACAATCAACTGACACTTGGGAATGATTTCGATCTTGTCTGTCCGTCCGAGTATATGTTTATGAAGCTGATCGCGGAGGAACGGCTCCAGCCTCTCTCGGAAAGCTTTTTTGACGAAGAAAATGAAAACAACTATTACATCCGCGGCGTATCGGACTATATCAGAAATATCTTTGACACAAATACGATAAACGGGGAATCGTGGAGCAGATATGCGGCCGGCTACATGTGGGGAACGACCGGAATCGTTTATAATCCCGAAGAGATCTCAAAAGAAGAGGCGTCCCACTGGGACATTCTTGTAAATACGGAATACAAGGGACAGGTCACGATCAAGGATAACGTCAGGGACAGTTATTTCGCGGCTCTCGGCATTCTTAATGAGGAGGAGCTGACGGATCCGGATTTCATCAGTTCATCGGACCGTCTGGAGCGCATAACGGAACTGATGAACCGGACCGACGAGGATACGGTAAAGGCAGCCGAGTCGGTATTAAAAGAAATGAAAGAAAATGCCTATTCCTTTGAATCCGACAGCGGAAAGGCCGATATGGTGACAGGCAAGGTGCTGGCAAACTACCAATGGTCGGGAGACGCCGTCTATACGCTGGATCAGGCGGAGATCGATGACTACTATCTTGCTTACGCCGTGCCGGAGGAATGTACGAACATATGGTTTGACGGCTGGGTCATGCTCAAAGACGGCATTGCCGGCGACGAGGCGAAACAGCAGGCCGCCGAGGCGTTTATCAACTTTATGTCAAGACCTGACAATGTGGTCCGGAATATGTACTATATCGGATACACTTCCGTGATCGCGGGCGGTGACAGCGATATCATCTATGCCTATGCCGACTGGTGCTACGGGGCCGAGGATGACGCGGAGGATACGATCGAATATCCGGTGGGCTTTTTCTTCAGCGGAGACAATGCGGATGAGGATTATATCATTACCGCTGAGGCGGATCAGGCGGATCGTCAGCTCTTTGCCCAGTATCCGTCGCAGGATGTACTGGAGCGCGCCGTAGTCATGCAGTATTTTGATCAGGAAAACAATGAGCGGATCAACCAGATGTGGGTCAACATCCGCTGCTTCGATCTGACGGAACTGGGATGGCAGGACTGGACGAAGATCGGAGCGGCAGTGATCGCAGTGATCGCGGCGGCGGTGATCTTTAAGAAACGGGATGATATCAGGCAGTCCGTAAGACCTAAGACGACGCGCTGATCAGTCCCGGAGAGGACGGAAAAGGGCGGCAGGACAGAAAAGAACGGCAACAGGACGGGAGGCGGAGCAAGTGGAGGCATATACGGGTTTCGCGGCAGTGTATGATACATTTATGGACAATGTTCCCTATGAGGAATGGGGAGGGTTTATATATCGCATGCTATGTAAATACGGCGTAAAAGACGGGATCGTGCTGGATCTTGGATGCGGCACCGGTACGATGACAGAGATACTTGCCGGATACGGGTATGATATGATAGGGGCAGACAATTCCGAGGACATGCTGGAACTGGCTATGGAAAAGCGTATCAAATCCGGGCATGATATCCTTTATCTTCTGCAGGACATGCGGGAATTCGAGCTGTACGGCACAGTGAGGGCAGTCGTGAGCGTATGTGATTCCGTCAACTATGTGACAGAGCCGGAAGAGCTTGAAGATGTGTTCCGGCTTGTGAATAATTATCTTGATCCGGGCGGCGTTTTTCTGTTTGATTTCAACACAGATTATAAATACCGTGAGATCATGGGAGACCGTACGATAGCGGAGGACCGTGGAAAATGCAGTTTTATCTGGGACAACTATTATTATGAGAAAGAGCGGATCAATGAATATGACCTGACGCTCTTCATTCAGGAAAATGCCCCTGACGAAACGCGGTCCGGCCACATGCCGCAGTTGTACCGGAAATACAAAGAGACCCATTACCAGAGAGGGTATACTCTTGAGGAAATCAGGGGACTTCTCGAGAACGCGGGGCTTGTGTTCGAGGCGGCCTGCGACATGGATACAAAAGAGAAGCCGGAAGATACGGCGGAGCGGATCTGCGTGATCGCGCGGGAATCAGGAAAACAGGAGGAATAAAATGAAAGACTATATTGTAAGAGCTTCCGCGGCGCATACACAGATCCGCGCGCTTGCCGCAGTGACAACAGAGATGGCGGAAGAGGCAAGACGGCGCCACGGTACGAGCCCGGTGGCGACAGCGGCGCTTGGCAGGCTTCTGACAGGCGGCGCGATGATGGGCGGCATGATGAAGAACGCGACAGATATGCTGACGATACAGATCAAATGTTCCGGTCCGATCCGGGGTCTGACCGTGACGGCGGACAGCCGGGGAAATGTCAAGGGCTATGCATTCAATCCGGACGTGATGCTGCCCCCGAAGAACGGAAAGCTGGACGTGGGCGGAGCCCTCGGGCAGGGCGTGATGACCGTGATCAAGGATATGGGACTAAAAGAGCCTTATTCCGGACAGACGATCCTGCAGACCGGAGAGATCGCGGAAGATCTTACGTATTATTTCGCCACATCCGAACAGGTGCCTTCCTCTGTAGGACTGGGCGTGCTCATGGAGAATGATAATACAGTCCGCTGTGCAGGCGGCTTCATCGTACAGGTGATGCCTTTCATCGAGGATAAAGTACTAAACAGACTGGAACAGAACATTCAGAACATCCGGTCTGTTACTTCCATGCTGGATAACGGCCATACGCCGGAAGAGATGCTCGCTCAGGTGCTGGAAGGTCTGGATCCGGAGATCACGGATACGATGCCGGCGCGGTTCTACTGTAACTGCTCCAAAGAGCGGATCGAGAAAGCCATTATCAGCGTAGGGAAAAAGGAAATCCGATTCATGATCGATGACGGCAAGGATATTGAAGTAAAATGCCATTTCTGCAATACGGCATATAACTATACGGTGGATGAACTGAAAGAACTGCTGAAAAAAGCGAAAATGTGAAAAAAGTGTGAACGGGGACGTAGTAAAACTCGGTTTTACTACGTCCCCAACGAGAAGGGAAGGGAATATGAAACACGGATTTGTTAAGGTTGCCGTAGCCACGCCGGATATCCGGGTGGCGGACGTAGACTTCAATACTGCGAAGATATGTGAAGCTATCAGTGAGGCCTGTGAACGGAAAGCGAAGATCATTGTTTTTCCGGAGTTATGTGTGACCGGATATACCTGCGGCGACCTGTTTACGCAGGATGTGCTTTTAAAGGCGGCAAAAGACGCCCTGATCAGGATCGCGGAATATACGGCTGACAGAGATATCCTCGCATTTGCGGGCGCGCCTCTGTCAGTCGGAGGAAAGCTGTACAATGTGGCGGCTGCCATGAATCAGGGGAAAGTGATCGGGCTTACGACAAAGACATTTCTCCCGAATTATGCGGAATTCTATGAGATGCGGCAGTTTACGCCCGGACCGGACACAGCGGGATACATTTACTTTAACGGACAGAGAGTGCCTTTCGGTCCGCAGCTTTTATTTAAAGAGGGGGAGATGGAGGATCTGATCGTGTCCGCGGAAATCTGTGAGGACGTCTGGTCGCCCATCCCGCCGAGCATCGGAGCGGCGCTGGAAGGCGCGACTGTGATCGTCAACTGTTCCGCCAGCGATGAGACGATCGGAAAAGATACTTACCGCAGAGAACTGATCTCGGGACAGTCCGCGCGTCTGATCGCGGGTTATATCTACGCAAATGCCGGAGAGGGCGAATCCACGACAGACGTGGTCTTCGGCGGACACAATATCATCGCGGAAAACGGGACGATCCTGAGGCAGTCAGAGCGGTATCACAATGAGATCATCTACTCGGAGCTTGATATTCAGAGGATCATCAGCGAGAGGAGAAAGAACACGACATTCAAGGCCGCTGCGGGGCAGACCTTGATTCGGATTCCGTTCCATATCAGTCATGAAGAAACATCTCTTACCAGAACATTTCCGAAGAAGCCCTTTGTGCCTGCCGATGCAAAAGCAAGGACACAAAGGTGCGAGGAGATCCTGACGATCCAGGCAATGGGACTGAAGAAACGTCTGGCGCACACAAATTCTAGAACGGCCGTTGTGGGAATATCAGGAGGTCTCGATTCCACTCTTGCGCTTCTTGTGACAGCAAAGGCGTTTGACATGCTCGGCCGTGACAAGAAAGACATTATCGCAGTAACGATGCCCTGCTTCGGGACAACAGACCGGACGTATAATAACGCCTGCGAGATGACGAGAAAGACAGGCGCTGCGCTGAAAGAAGTACCTATTGCGGATGCAGTGAACATCCACTTCAGGGATATCGGACAGGACCCGGAAAATCACGATGTGACTTACGAGAATTCTCAGGCAAGGGAACGTACCCAGGTGCTGATGGATATCGCTAACCGGACAGGCGGCATGGTTATCGGTACCGGAGATATGTCTGAGCTGGCTCTGGGATGGGCCACCTACAACGGCGACCATATGTCCATGTACGGTGTCAACGCGTCCGTGCCTAAGACGCTGGTGCGCCACCTTGTCAAATATGCGGCTGATGAGACTCCGGATGAGGAATTGCGCAGGGTACTCTATGATGTGCTCGACACACCTGTGAGCCCGGAACTGCTCCCGCCGAAAGACGGAGACATCGCACAGAAGACAGAAGACCTGGTGGGGCCGTATGAACTTCACGATTTCTTCCTGTATTATATGCTCCGTTTCGGATACGAGCCGGCGAAGATCTTCCGGCTGGCGGAAGTGACATTCGACGGAGATTATGACAGAGAGACGATCCTGAAATGGCTGAAGACATTCTGCCGGAGATTTTTCTCCCAGCAGTTCAAGCGCTCCTGCCTCCCGGACGGACCGAAGATCGGTACGGTGGCGCTTTCCCCGAGAGGAGACTGGAGGATGCCGAGCGATGCGTGCGCGGCGGTATGGATGAAGGAACTTGATGAGTTGTAAACAGTACTGCAGGAAAAGAACAGGAGGCGGCAGATCATGAAACTGATCAAAACAGAAGATGCAGTCGGCAGTGTACTCTGTCATGACATTACGCAGATCATTCCGGGCGTGGTGAAGGACGCAGTATTCCGTAAGGGACATATAGTTACGGAAGAGGATATCCCGGTCCTGCTCTCTGTTGGGAAAGAGCATCTGTATGTGTGGGAGAAACAGGAAGGGATGCTCCATGAAAACGACGCTGCTGAAGTGCTCCGGCAGGTATGCCAGGGTGATCATATGAAAGCGTCCGAGACAAAAGAAGGCAAGATCGAGCTGACTGCAGAAGAGGACGGCCTTTTAAAGATCGACAGAGAAAAGTTAAATGCCGTGAACGCCATGGGGCAGATGGTGCTTGCGTCCAGACACGGAGACTTCCCGGTGAAAAAAGGCGATAAGATCGTGGGAATGCGTGTGGTCCCCCTTGTGATAGAAGAGGAGAAGATGAACCGCGTAAAAGAAATCTGCGGAACCGAACCCATTTTCCGGATCCTTCCGTTCCGTAAGATGAAGGCCGGGATCATTGCTACAGGAAGCGAGGTTTACCGCGGACGGATCAAAGACCGGTTTACTCCCGTAGTAAGGGAAAAACTGGAAGAGTGCGGTGTGGAAGTACTTGGTCATACTGTGTGTGATGACGACGCGGAGATGACGACGGCTGCCATCAATGACTGGATCGCGAAAGGCGCGGACATGGTCGTATGTACCGGCGGCATGAGTGTGGATCCGGATGACCGGACGCCCCTTGCTATACGAAACGCTGCGGATGAAGTGATCACATACGGCGCTCCGGTGCTCCCGGGAGCTATGTTCATGCTGGCATATAAGAAGAAAAAGAGAGGCAATTCCGATGTGCAGAATACGGAAAGTGGAAGCGGACAGGAGATCCCGATCATGGGGCTGCCCGGATGCGTGATGTACTCAAAGCGCACGATCTTCGATCTCATACTGCCGCGTATTGTGGCAGGAGAGCATCTGAGCGCGGAAAATTTCAGCGTGCTGGGAGAGGGCGGACTGTGCCTGAACTGCAAGGTGTGTACATATCCGAACTGCGGATTCGGAAAATGAGAGCTGAGAAAAGCCGTTCCATCAGTAATTGATGTGGAACGGCAGTTTTTTACTCAGATATCAATTAAACTGAAATCGATCACCAGATCATCATAAATCCCGGCTTTGACGGCATCGGAAAACGTGTAGTCTCCGGTATCCTCGGATTCGAAATTGTAAACGAGGATACGGTTTTTCTCAGGATCAACAATCCAGTATTCACGAACGCCGGCAGTGCGGTATTTGAACAGTTTCGTGTAGTAGTCCATTCGTCTGCTTCCCGGAGATACGATTTCAATGATCCAGTCCGGCGCACCCGTGCAGCCTTTGTCCGTGAGTTTTTCAGCGCTGCATATAACGCTTATATCCGGCTCTACATAATTCTTATCATCATCTGCATTTAGAAATACAGCGAATGGAGCAATATCAACCTCACAGGAGCCGCCGTTTCTTTTGATGTAATTGTTTATAATGGTTGAAAGCTCCAGTGCGATCCGCTGATGTTTCCTGCCCGGCGGCGCCATCATATACATCTGTCCGTCAATCAGTTCTGCCCGCTGTCCCTCCGGGAGAGCATAGATATCATCAATGGTATACTCTTTGTTCTGTTGTAGTAATGGCATAGGAACACATCCTTTCATGAGGCGCAGAATAACCATACCTTTTCTGATATGCCTTAAGTATAGCATATATTGCTATACATGTACAAATACAAAGATAACTATGCGCCATGCAGCCTCGTTCTTAAAAGCAGTAAGAATGGAAGAAAAAGTTTTCGGGGATTTTGTCAAATGGTACTCAGAGAATTATCGGCACTCCTCCACTTCCCCGGCGACATCCCGTATTTCCTTTTAAAGATCCGGTTAAAGTAAGAAAGGTTGTCAAATCCGCTCTGCTCCGCAATTTCAAGTACAGAGACGTCTGAAGACTTCAGCAGCCGCTCCGCCATTGTCAGGCGGTAGTCATTGAGATACTCGATAAATCCCGTACCCATATGCTGCTTGAAGAACTTCATGAAGTGGGATTTGCTGTAGTAGGTGAGAGCCGCCATATCATCGATCGTGATGTGCTCTGTATAGTGTTCTTCCACATATTTTAATATGGTCTTCATTTTTTCGAGAGACTTTGTCCGGGACACGGACGCGGTCTCTTTTTTCTGCCTGTTGGAGATGAGAAGATAGAAAAAACGGAAGAGAAGCCCTTTTATCGCGAGCTGGTATCCGTCCGTCCTGACGGCGCAGAGGAGATCGATCTGCCGGATGCATTCGGAGACGTCTTTATAATATGGCAGGGCAGGCGTCAGGAAGGACTCGGAAGGAATCTCTCCGTTTATAAAGGGAAGAATAAAACGGACGGCACACAGGTCATGATCGCCGGATATGAGAAGCTCCGGTTTTAATATGATATTTTCGTACTCCATGGCATATCCGTATTCCTGCTCAATGGAATGGAGCTGCCCCGGACGTATGAGGATAATATCCCCCGATGTGACAGAACGCTTTTCCAGATCAGCGGAAACGACGCCCCTGCCTTTCTTGATCACGATAAGCTCCAGTTCCGCGTGCCAGTGGAGAGGCACGTGAGGAAAGTCCCGAGGGATGGAGCAGAGATAGGTGTTATAGGGGAATTCCGCTGTTGTATGTGATTTCGTCTCGTGGTAATTCTGGTATTCGCTCAGGTTCATGGCATGCCTCTTTCATGATAATACATGATCAGTTCAGCCCGCGCCATTAGCAAAGCTGAACTGTGATGATAGTATTGTACAATAAAAGGAAAGTATATTGCAAGAAATTTCATAGAATCGGTACTATAATGCGAATCATAGAGATAAGACATATGGATTCTTTTTTTGAAAGGAGAACTACTATCATGAACATTCAGGAAAAGGTAGAAGCGTACCTTGGAAAGCCGGTCGCACGGGCTTCCGACAAAGAAATCTATGACGGACTGCTCACTGTTGTACAGGAGATGGCAGCCGAGAAAGAGCGCACAGACAGCAAGAAGAAACTTTATTACATTTCAGCGGAGTTCCTGATCGGAAAGCTGCTCTCCAACAATATGATAAACTTAGGCATCTATCAGGAAGTAAAAGAGATGCTGGAGAAGAACGGCAAAGACATCTGTGAGATCGAAGAAGCAGAGCCGGAGCCGTCGCTCGGAAACGGCGGTCTGGGGCGCCTTGCGGCCTGCTTCCTTGACTCTATCGCAACACTCGGGCTTGCGGGAGACGGAATCGGTCTGAACTATCATCTCGGTCTGTTCAAGCAGGAATTCGAAAATAATCTGCAGAAGGAGACTCCGAATTCGTGGATCGAGGAGAAATCATGGCTTAAGAAGACTGACACAGTATATCCGGTGCATTTTAAAGGGCTCAATGTCAATGCGAGAATGTATGACATCGAAGTGACAGGCTACAATAACAAGACAAATAAACTGCATCTCTTCGATATTGACTCTGTAGACGAGTCTATCGTGGAAGACGGAATTGATTTCAATAAAGAAGACATCCGGAAGAACCTGACGCTGTTCCTTTATCCGGACGACAGCGATGAGCGGGGAAGACTGCTCCGCATCTACCAGCAGTACTTCATGGTAAGCAGCGGTGCACAGCTCATTCTCGACGAGTGCACGGCAAAGGGAAGCAACCTGTATGACCTGCCGGATTACGCGGTGATCCAGATTAACGATACACATCCGACTATGGTGATCCCGGAACTGATCCGTCTGCTCATGGAGAGAGGCATGGATATGGATGACGCTATCGATGTAGTATCCAGAACATGTGCATATACAAACCATACCATCCTTGCCGAGGCGCTTGAAAAATGGCCGGTAGACTACCTGAAGAAAGTGGTTCCCCAGCTTATGCCGATCATCGAGGTACTGGATGACAAAGTAAGAAGAAAATACGAGGATGAGAGCGTTGCCATTATTGACCGCAATGACACAGTGCATATGGCACACATCGATATCCACTACGGATTCAGTGTAAACGGCGTCGCCGCACTGCATACGGAGATCCTCAAGAACTCTGAGCTGAACAACTTCTACAAGATTTATCCGGAGAAGTTCAACAACAAGACAAACGGGATCACATTCCGCCGCTGGCTCATCCACTGCAATCCGCGTCTGGCTGCCCTGCTGGATGAGACAATCGGAGAGGGATACAAGAAAGATGCCGCAGAGCTCGAGAAACTTCTGGCATATAAGGATGATGACAAAGTCCTTGACAAACTGCTCGAGATCAAGCACAAGAATAAAGAAGACCTCTGCGCTTATCTGCGCGAGACTCAGGGGCTGGAAGTGAGCCCGGATACGATCTTCGATATCCAGGTAAAACGTCTCCATGAGTACAAACGTCAGCAGCTCAACGCACTGTATATCATCGATAAATATCTGGAGATAAAGGCAGGAAAGATCCCGGCAGCTCCTGTGACAGCGATCTTCGGCGCAAAGGCGGCTCCGGCTTATGTGATCGCGAAAGATATCATCCATCTGATCCTCTGCCTGCAGGAGATCATCAACAATGATCCTGAGGTAAACAAGTACTTGAGAGTTGTCATGGTAGAGAACTACAACGTAACAAAAGCCGGCAAACTGATCCCGGCATGCGATATTTCCGAGCAGATCTCCCTTGCTTCCAAAGAGGCCAGCGGAACAGGAAATATGAAGTTTATGCTCAACGGCGCCGTGACACTGGGAACAGAGGACGGAGCAAATGTGGAGATCCACGAGGCTGTAGGCGACAACAATATCTTCGTATTCGGCGCGTCCAGCGACGAAGTGATCGGGCATTACGCAAAGGACGACTATGTTGCGAGAGACTACTATGAGAACAACGAGGCGGTCAAAGCGGCGATCGACTTCATCACAAGTGATGAGATGCTGAAAGTCGGCTGCGAGGAGAATCTGACACGCCTGAAAAATGAGCTGATCAACAAAGACTGGTTCATGACATTCTTAGACTTTGACTCTTACAAAGAGACAAAAGAAAAAGCCCTTGCAGCATACGCTGACAGAAAAGCATGGGCAAAGATGGCGCTGGTCAACATTGCGAAAGCAGGATTCTTCTCATCTGACCGTACCATTGAAGAGTACAATAGAGACATCTGGCACATTTAAGGAGGAAAACATGAAAAGAGCAAGCGGAATCTTATTACCGATATTTTCCCTTCCGTCAAAGTACGGGATCGGATGTTTCTCAAAGGATGCGTATAAATTCGTGGATATGTTAAAAGAGGCGGGCCAGAGCTACTGGCAGATACTTCCGCTTGGACCG
>CAZJRY010000060.1:10006-13979 GCA_964548625.1 uncultured Mediterraneibacter sp. | reverse complement strand
TTTTTTTCATGTCCGTGCCGCATCATTTCGCCGAACCTGGTACAACACTTCACCGAAGTTTGTATAACACTTCACTTCCCCGTTCCCGCAGGGGAAGGCGTGAAAGACAAGAACCTGGCCAAAGAAATGCCAGCGCAGCATCCATCGGGGAGTTCCGTACTGCCGACACTTCAGCGACAGAAAAAGGTGTTCTGGCATATGGGATCACCATGGATTTCCAGCCGGACGGCGCGGGAGCGAAAACCGTAAGGAACACTGATGCAGATTCATGAACAGATGTAAGCATACTGAAAACACAAAAAAAAGGGAACTCAGTTCCCTTTTTTGAAGAAAATCAGTGATTTTATTGTTGTACACACAGCCGCTGAACTATATCATGTCCTGACGGCTGTGTTGGACGGATTCTTTACCCAAAATTATCCGGAATACCATCCAGGGCATTAAAGATGACACCCACAAGTTTCACTACAGCTAAAATAATAACAAGCCAGGTATAATTTGTAGGCAGGAAAATGATTGCAGCGATTTTTCCCTTTTTTGTCTTGCACCATAATACAGGGAGAACAATCCCGAGTACAGTTGAGACAAAAACACTTACAGCGAGAAACCAGAAAGGCAATACGGTGCTTCCTTTGCCGGCTGCCGCCAATATATTATCTGCAAGCTTCATTATTAAAAAGCCCAGGAACTGAATACTGACTGTAATAAACAAAATTTTAAAATAAGTTTTCATCTGACATTCCTTATTATGCTCTTATTCCTGCGTTAGAATGTAGTACGTTGCGGGTGCATGACCGTCTCCAATCAATGTAAATGGATCGCTGATGGAAATATCACTAAAAGAACTCGCGTTTGTAATAACATCTCCCAGAAGCAGAAAAAACATTGCACCATATTTGCTATTCCAGAGTTCTCTTATAAGCTCCAAGGCATTATTTTTTTCCTGATCATTACCTGCAAGTAATTCAGCGCCAAGTTGGAATACAAATGCAGTAGATGGATACAATTTATAGCCATTATGATTGCCAAATATCGAAGTTCTTTCCTCTATATCACAAAATCTCTTAGCTCTATCAGTAATATACCCAAATTGCTCATCATTGATATTCTGCGCACCTGCTCTATCGAACACTTCACTCCAAGTGCTACTACATGATTTGACGATTCTATTTGTTACTAATGTAATAACGCTCTCATTTAAGGCATTGTAATTACTATTGCCTGTTTTGTCGCACCATGTTGATTCTAAAGGCGTTCCTTCTAAGTATAAATCCATAGTAACACCAAAACGATCAAATCCCCACTGTTCAAGTGGTACATATGTGACAAAATCACTTGTATTTACAAAATTAAAAATAGAATTATACTTTGCATCGTTTGCAGATTTACTAATAGTCGTTGTAGGTGTAGCAAAAGTATAGGCATAAACTTCCTTTCCTTCGTCAATCAAGTTCGCCGATAAGATATTAGCTAACGCGGCCCCTCTGGAGTGACCTGTCACCCAATAAACAAGATTATCTGTTGAATCTAATTTTGTGTTGACATACAAATTGACAAAGGATCTAATTCTTTCCGCTGTAGTATAGAAACCTTTATGATATTCTGAATCCCACTCATCTGGATCCCCCATATCAAAATTGCTGCTCCATTCTTCAATAGTTCCATTAGTTCCTCTTATTATAACACCAAGAATAGTTTTTGTTTCTCCGCCATAAGAAACATCATAGTATCCCACAGCAATTTCCGATATATCATCATCTGTATATGCTTCTACTGAAAAGTCACTATCACTGAATCCATCTGCAAGTTTATAATCTACGACGTCTTTAAATCCGTGGTATTGCATAAGATTACTTATATCAGAAATTGAACTTCCGTTGATATCATATTGGAATCCACAGTCATCATAAATTGTATTGGCAAATATAAGCGAAGCAGAACTCAGGTCACTATTATAACTGTCCGATGACGAGAAAAAGTCCCTGTAATCCATAGTATATTCAGCGTCTGACACGTCATAATATCCTATTAAGTCACCTGTAAATGTCCCGGACAATTTATCAGAATCTTCATTATCTGGTATACCATCGTAATCTGAATCTGCTATTGTCGGAATAGACAATATTTTCCCTTTTACATACACTTTAGATTGGTCTTCATTATATATTAGCTGAACTTCAACTTCTTCGTTGTCCATGAGTCCGTCCCCATCAGTATCAGCTTTTGTCTTATCTAACTCAATCTTCATTCCATTAAAGGAAATCATATTGTCTTCATAATAATCGGGTATCGTATCTCCGTCCGTATCTGTTTCAAGGTCAATTTGCTTATTAATATCTGCATAGATAGAAGATAGTTGATCTGCATCTGCGGCCAAATAAAATGTTCCTCCAGTTTCAGTTGCTAATGGCTGTAAATAACTGGTAAAATACGAGCTACTACTCCCCCCAAGTCCGACCGTGAAAATCCGAATATTACTATCCTGTGCCAAAGAGATCGTTGAAGAATGTGAGCTTGTCCCACTGGACGCACCATCACTTAAAACTACCATGGTCTTTAAAACATTGCCTTCAACATTTTGATATAGGTTAAATGCTTCATTAATCGCTCTATACATATATGTACCACCAGAAGATCGGAAATAGTCTGTTGTTAAATAACTTTTGACCAAATCCTTGTTATCTGTTAGCTCTGTTGTAAGAATATTTACACTACTTGCAAACTTAACCACGCCAATCAAACTACCCTCTGGTAAATTATCAACCAAGTCCTGTGCAACCGAAAGTCTCTGGTAATTCGCATCATTGCTGTCCATACTTCCTGAATCATCAATTACCAATATAACTTCTACACCGTCATACCCTTCAGAATCTTCCCAAACATCTTCCCAAGTAAATGAATCATAGTAAAGAGTTCTGTTTAACAATATATAAGTGGAAAAATGATTAGTTACGGCAGAGGCTATATTCCCCGTTACCGTAGTCTCCAATTCTTCTAAAGTTTGCTCTTCTTCATTAAAGTAAAAGATTGCTGGTACACCAGTTTCATTAAGAATAGAGGCATCAAACTCAAACGAAATTGTTGCCGAATCAAACGAACCATCAACACTAAAATTATACGCCTTACCCATATATCCCGGCATTTCTTCAGGGAAGAAATTCTTGTCTTCAACAGGGTCTATTGTCAAAGTATCTACTTGATCCCCTGATAAATTCAAAGCCACATTGGCAGTAACAGTATCCCCCTCATCCTGACATGAATCAGTTACATAAAAAATCTCTTGTGCTGTCAATGGGTCTGTGTTAAATCGTCTTACTTCATCTCCATCAGAAACCCCATCACCGTCAGTATCATACAAAAGCGGATCTGTTCCATATTGATTAATTTCTTCTCCATCTGCCAGTCCGTCCCCATCTGTATCTTCTTTCAGAGGATTGGTGCCTATAGCCACTTCATCCGCATTACTCAATCCGTCGTCGTCTGTATCTTCTTTGTCGTCAGTGACTCCATCCTCATCACTGTCTTCTAAAATGGGATCTGTTCCTGTTATATATATTTCTTCATAATCTGTAAGGCCATCTCCATCTGTATCTGCTTTATCAAGATCTGTTCCAAAAGCCTCCTCTATATAATCAGGCACACCGTCACCATCACTATCTTCTGCTTCATTATCTGTAATTCCCCCTTCCAGGGTATCACACTGTATAATCGAACTAATTTCCATGTCTTCACCATTAACAAGAACCATAGTAGAAACTGTAATGGTTTTTGTCTGTTCTTCTGCTGCTTCGACTTTTAAACCAGACACTGGAATTATTGCACCTGCCATAGCAAGGCACAAAAAGAGTGACAGAATCCTTTTCCCTTTCTTTTTCTTTACAATTAATATCACTACTGCCGTTGCCGCAGCTACTACCAATACCATGACCCAAACCACAATATTGGTATCATCCCCGGTCTGGACATCGCTGCC
>CAZJRY010000060.1:0-9906 GCA_964548625.1 uncultured Mediterraneibacter sp. | reverse complement strand
ATACCATGACCCAAACCACAATATTGGTATCATCCCCGGTCTGGACATCGCTGCCCGATGAAGTACTGCTCCCGTCTGAATCGCTTCCTGTGCTCCCGTCCGATGTGGTATCGTCGTCAGAGCCTGTCCCTGCGGAACCATTTCCATCAGTTCCGGACGCATTGTCTCCGCCTGTGTCAGAGACATCGCTGCCATTCGTGCCAGAGTCTCCGGCGTCACCGGAACCAGTATCCGTCCCAGCCCCGCTTTCTTCCGCCACAGGTTCCAGGGTTACAGTAAGTGTAAGGGTCTCCCCTGCTTCCAGCGTGTCAGCTGCCAGTTCTGCCACGGAGCCATCTGCAACCACATATCCGTCAGGGATAATGGTTTCCATGGATATATTGTTTACAGATGATTCATTTGTGTTCGTTACGGACAGGCCTGCCTCGATCTGTTCTTCTCCTGCATACTCAGCCTTGTCTGTTGTAAGGGTAACCTCAAGACCATCCTGCTGTACTGTTTCAGCAGATACCGGCAACGCCATCATCCCGATGCACAGGACCAGAGCAGACAGGAAAGAAACAACTTTCTTTTTTCCTTTCATCTCCATTTTCCTCCTTTTTGTGTTTTTGCTTCTATAGTTATAAAATAAAAGCCAGCATTATTTGTTTGTTGGATATCCCCTGTTTTTGCAGGCATTTATCCATCCGCTCATATCCGACATAATTTCACAAAATATTCACATTTTTTGTCATTATACCATGCCTCTCCACCTGATTGCAAGATGTGGCGAGATATGTTCCTGACAGCTTAATCGCGTTAAGTATTTTACGTGGTCCGCTTTAAAATCCGGCCCGCCAGCCGCCCAGAGGGTTCCTCCCAAACGGTCAGATTTCTCCCACAGTTCTACGTCCCATCCCCTTGGCCGGGCAGTGATTGCGGCGCTCATGCCTCCAGATCCCCCGCCGATCACCAGGATTGATTTCCGGGAGCCGTCAGGTTTTGATAAAGCATAATCTTTTTCAGCATAACAGGCAGGATTCATGGAACAGTAGTTTTTGAGTTTGGACAGCAGAAAATCAACTTCAGCTTCTATGAATTGTCCCGGGGAGAAGTCCCTCCCCAAAAAATGGTAAAAAAGGCAGGGTGCGCAGTAATTAATCTCCTGCACACCCTGCCAGGGCTGTTTATTCATTATGCCACCGTAATCTTACGATATTGGCCAAAATCTCAGCGGCTTCATCGAATTCGAATCTGCTGCTGTCCAACATAATGTCCTTATGGTCAAATATGGAGGTCACTTCAGGACAATATTTTTTCTGATAATTCAACCTTGCGCGGTCAATCTCCCGGATCGTGCGCGCAGCGCTCTTTTCTTCCATCCGAAGTTCATCGATGCAGTTCCGGAGTCTTTTTTCAAAAGGAGCGTAGATATACACATTCAATGTGTTCTTATAGTCGCGCAGAATGCTGTCCGCGCATCTCCCCACTATAATACAGGGACCTTTCTTAGCAGCATCCCTGATGATGTTCTGCTGTACATAGAAAATCTCGTCTGTTATATTGTAGATACCCGCATTAAAAGGGTATTTTTTCCGTAGCAGATATCGGCCGGTATTTTCTTCTTCGCTGCTTACGACACTTACCGGATGTTGCATTCTTTTCGCTGTTTCCGTCACGATATCTCTGTCGAGAAAATCTATTCCCAGTATACCTGCCATTTTTTCAGCGATCGTCCGCCCCATGCTGGCAAACTGTCTGGAAACTGTCACAACATACTGCTCCACTTATATTCCCTCCCTTACATATACTTATACTTACCCTGCAGTCTGTACGGTCATTTTTTCATGAGGATCTCGGGCGATTTAGCCTTCTTCTTCTGCATCCTCCTGACAATGCAGGACAGTGTATAGTTGATTATAAAATAAATCAGAGCCGCGCACCCGAACAGAACAAAGACGTCAGACACATTAATATTTCCGGTCCCGTTGTATCGGTTTGCTGTACTGAGGATCTGTTTTACACGCGCCATCAGCTCAATCGTGGCAACGTTTGCAAGATAGGATGAATCCTTGATCGTTGTGATCACCTGACTCAGAAGCGTCGGCACAACGTTCCTGTATGCCTGCGGAAGTACAATATAGACCATAATCTGTACCATATTAAAGCCCTGTGAATGCCCCGCTTCAAACTGTCCCTCCGATACAGAGTTCAGTCCGCCCCTTATGATCTCCGCGATCACGGAAGAGGTGAACAGTATAAGCGCGACAGACGCTTTAAAAAGGAGCCGCGTTTCTACAGAAGTCAGACCGAACATCTGCCTTTCAAACAGTGCCGGACTCGGACAGAATACAAGACAGATAAATATCCACAAAAGAAGCGGTGTGTTTCTGAAGATCTCAATATATATCGTTGCGATCCATCCGAACAGCCGGTTCTTTGGTTCGGTGCAGTAATTCCGCAGAAGCGCAAGCACAGAGCCAAGCAGGATTCCGACGAGAACCGCGATCAGCGATATGATGACCGTAAACAGTACTCCTTTAAAAATATAAATGAGGATCGCCGTATTGCTCAATATAGACAGGCTTGCTTCCCAGTTTCCCATTATGCCTGCGCCTCCTTTCCGGCCGCCGGCGCGGCAGGATTATTTCTCTGTTCTCTCTTCTTAAGACTCATTTCCCATATGCCGGCAATCTTCGACAGCGGAAAACAGATAACAAAGAAGAGGGCGCCGCTCACAAGATACGCCGGTGCATAGGCTCCTCCTGTCGTCGCTCCTGTTACGAAGCTGTATGTAAGTGAGATCAGATCCGCACCTCCTATGATATACAGGCAGGAAGTGTTTTTGATCAGATTTACGACCTGATTTACCATCGGCGGCAGTATGATCTTTATGCTCTGCGGCAGTATAATATAGTACATTTTACCGATGTATCCGAATCCCTGTGCCTCAGCCGCTTCAAACTGTCCTTTGGGCAGAGATTCGATCCCTGCCCTTATAACCTCTGACATATAAGCTCCGTGGTAGATTCCCAGGGAAATAATACCTGTAGTGAGAATTCCAAGACTGTGTCCCGAAAAGGCAAGCGCATAGTACAGAAAACAGATCTGGAGAAGCAGCGGCGTATTCTGGATCAGCTCTACATAGAACCGGCTGATAAATCTCAGAACTTTCTTTCCGCTGACCGATATCAGCCCCATGATTATCCCGAGCATAAGGGAAAGTATGACCCCGGCCACCGCTGTAATTACTGTATTTCCAAGCCCCATGAGAAAGGTGTTTCTGTATGTCCATACCTGAAGCCAGGCGTCCGTTGAAAATATCCCAGACATAGTATCTCCTCCGACATGCTGTCAGTTTATTTATTCAAGTCCGTTCTCTGAGATCAGACTGTCGATTGTTCCGTCCTCAAGCCATTCCCGGATAAGTTCGTCCACAACCTCAGATAAACCGGAATCCTTGGTAGTAGCCACTCCGTATTCCTGTGGAGCAAACTCCTCATCAATGTAAGAGCGGCCGTCTGTGTTGTAGATCGCGAGGATGGATTTATCAACACAGAACGCGTCCACTTCCCCTGCGCTCAGAGCGGTTGAGATTGTCGGATAATTGTCGTACTGCTGGAAGCTGACACCCTCTGTCCATGTAGCGGCATCAAATGTAGAAGCATCATATCCGTCTCCCGAGATGACTCCTTCTTCTATCATTTCCTCCACAAGTGACTGGGCAGATGTCGAACCGGAGGATACGCCGACTGTCGCGCCATTCAGTTCCTCAAGATTCGTAATGCCGCTTGAATCCTCAACAAGAACCGTCACATAATCTGTATAGTATGGGGTAGAGAAGTCCCAACTTTCTTTTCTTTCATCTGTAATCGTAAATGTCGCAAGAACACAGTCGATGTCACCGGAATCAAGCAGCTCTGTTCTGGTTGCCGCTGTGACCGCCGTATACTCCACATCTACTCCGAGATAGTCCGCGATATACTGAGCCAGAGTAATTTCCATTCCTTCAAATTCGCTGGTAAGCGGATCCTGATAGCCGAATCCTTCCACATCGTTTTTCACACCGACCCTGAGAACGCCTCTGTCAATGATTTCCTGAACATCCTCCGCCAGATCCGAAGTATCGATCGTTTCTTCTGATGTGCTGTCCTCTGCGTCAGAGGAACTGTCTGTGTCATCTGTGCTGCTGCCGCAGCCGGTAAAAAGGGCCATTGTCATCGCTGCAGCCGTCGTAAGTGCAAGTATTTTTCTGAATTTCATAATATAAATCCTCCTTTTTGACCACATTACCGGATGTGGTCTGATATAAAAATGTCCGCATGACCATACGCATCAGCGTATGATCTTTCCGAGGAACTGTTTCACACGCTCATTCTGCGGATTGGTAAAGAAATGTTCCGGGGTACCCTCCTCGACGATAGTTCCGTCTGCCATAAAGACGACCCGATCCGCTACCTGTCGCGCAAAGCCCATCTCGTGCGTCACGACAACCATTGTGATATTTTCTTTCGCAAGTTTTATCATGACGTCGAGTACTTCCTGAATCGTTTCGGGATCCAGAGCTGATGTCGGCTCATCGAACAGGATGATCTTTGTCTGCGCACACAGCGCTCTCGCAATGGCGATTCTCTGCTGCTGTCCGCCTGACAGAGTAGTGGGATATACATGTGCTTTATCTCTGAGTCCCACCACGTCCAGATAATGGTACGCGAGATCCTCAGCTTCTTTCCTGCTCTTATGCTGTAACTTCATAGGAGCGATCGTAAGATTTCTGAGTACCGTCATATGCGGATAGAGATTAAATTGCTGGAAAACCATTGAGATCGAATCCCGTACGATCTTCGTTTTATTCTTTGCCGTCATTTCCTGTCCGTTTATGTACACATGACCGCTTGTGGGCTCTTCCAGAAAATTCATACATCGGACTGTCGTAGATTTCCCGGATCCCGACGGTCCGATAATGACCAGCTTTTCTCCCTCTTTTACCTCCAGATTAACATCTTTGAGCACATGAAGATCACCGAAATATTTTTCGATGTGTTCTAATCGAATCATAATGTCACCTCACCTTCACTGCCGCAGCCCTTTTATTTCCGGGTACGGCTAAATCGGCATGTCATACACAACAGAAAAGGCATCCTTTCTCCACACAGAAAGAACGCCCTTGTTCCGTTTGTATATTCTATTAATTTTTATGCCGTCAGATTTTTCAGATATAGTAAAGACGCATGATTCATTGATCAGCGCCTTCACTATGTGCTAATATAAACGATTTCCGCAAGATTGTCAAGTTTTTTTATAAAGCTTTCCACGCCTCCGCAATCGCGTCGGCATCTATCTCCTTTTCAATCTGATCGACAATAGCGGAGCTGTTTACCTGTGCGATTTCCGCATTGCTCTGATCCAGATAGACGAAGCACACAAAGCAGAGGATCCCGATCACCAGACGTATGTAAAATGTACCTCCGGGTATTTCCTGATCCTCTGTATTATCCTCGTACAGATTTTGGTAAATCCTTCCATATCTGGGATGCACTGCAGGTATCTCTCTCTTGTCGTCATATAATCTGCGCGCCTGTCTCAGCAGCTCTCTGCGGCGCATTTCCGAGTCATTCATATAAATAAAAACCTCAGGGGCATAAAATATGGTTAACATATCTTATGCCCCTCTGTTTTTCATTAGAACCGTACATGCTTACCGCTCTGCCAGCTCATTGGTGATGTCTTCCCATGTGACTCCCCGCTCCACCATAAGTACCATAGCGTGGTACAGGAAGTCGGATATTTCATATTTGATCTCCTCCGGATTCGGATTCTTGGCGGCGATCACGATCTCGGTCGCCTCCTCTCCTACTTTCTTTAAAATCTTATCGATGCCTTTTTCAAACAGGTAATTTGTATAGGATCCCTCTTTCGGATGTTCTCTCCGGTCCGCGATCGTATCATATACAGACTCGAATACCTGAAGCGGATTCTTGGCGTCGTAGTCAGCCCCGACGATCGTTGTATAGAAGCAGGATCTGTTTCCGGTGTGGCAGGCAGCGCCGACCTGTTCAACTTTAGCGAGCAGAGTATCCTTGTCGCAGTCAATGGACAGTGATCTCACATACTGGAAATGTCCGGATGTCTCTCCTTTTATCCACAGGCACTTTCTGCTTCGGCTATAGTAGGTCATACGTCCGGTTTTCACCGTATGGTCAAAGGACTCTTCGTTCATATAAGCCATCATGAGGACTTCGTTTGTTTTGTAATCCTGTACGATGACCGGGATCAGTCCGTCAGAATTCAGTTTAAACTCCGAGAAATCCAGCAGGCTTTCGAATGATGTCATCTTAATGCCCGCATCCGTACAGATCACTTTAAATTCGTTGAAATCCATGTTCAGGCTGCTGATAAAAAGGCCGGATACCCCTTTGATACCGTCGCATTTTAAGATCCGTAAAATCTCACTCTGCTCCATTGTATCGGTAAGGACAACACACGGAAGCTTTGTGATATTCATCACAGAGTTCAGATCCAGACGGTGCATAAATACAATTTCCGTGCTGTACTCCTCGATCAGATGCTGCTGTTTAAAAAGTGTGTCAAAATCATTGAGAGAAACCGCAATTCTTTCCTTTCCGAAACGCATGGAAACCTCTTCGATCAGATCGATGGAAAGTGTTTTTGAGAAATTGAGGATCGCACGTTTCGCGCCGGCATAGAGAATCTTCTTCACATCCTCGGCACGACGTATATTTCCCCCGGCGATCATGGGGATGCTGATCACCCGGTTTATTTTCTTTATAAGGTCTATAGCCTCGTCGTGTTCCTCATCGGACACGGACAGGTCAAAGACGATGAGTTCGTCCGCGCCTCTGTCGCAGTACTGCTTTGCGAGGAAGATGACGTCGTCTGATAACAGTGTCCTGTCATCAAACCACCGCACCGCTTTCCCGCTGTCGATAAAGATACACGGAGTCAGTCTTTTATAGCTCATGTATATCATTTCTCCTTTTCCAGTTAAAGTTTTCCTTTAGTCGACCATACCTCTTTGATCCTCGGTTCTCCGGAAACAGCCATATCGAGGGCTTTTCCGAACGCTTTGAACAGAGCCTCCGCCATGTGATGGTTATTTCCCGGTTCCATGATCTTCAGATGAAGGTTCATGGAGGCGCTGTAAGAGACGGCATAGAAAAATTCCCGCACCATCTCTGTATCCATGCTGCCAAGTACAGGTACAGTAAAATCAGCATCGTATTTCAGAAAAGGACGTCCGGACAGATCGACAGCAGAGAGGGCGAGCACCTCATCCATCGGAAGAATGAAATATCCGTATCTTTTGATCCCTGCCTTGTCTCCGAGAGCCTTGGCGATTGCCTGTCCCAGTACGATGCCGGTGTCTTCGATCGTGTGATGGCTGTCTACATCCAGATCGCCCGTTACTTTTACGTTCAGGTCAAAAAGGCCGTGGCGGGCGAAGCCGTCCAGCATATGGTCGAAGAAAGGGATTCCGGTATCGATCAGGTTCTTTCCCTGTCCGTCCAGATTGATGGTCAGAGTGATATCGGTTTCTTTCGTTTTCCTTGAACATGTTCCGGTTCTTTTTTCCATAGCAGCCTCCTCTATTCTTTTCCGTCAAACCGCACTTTGATGGAATTCGCGTGTGCGGTCAGGTGCTCTGCCCCGGCAAACTTCTCGATGTCCGTGTGGATCTTCTCCAGCGCATCCCTTGAATATGAGATGATACTGGACTTTTTGATAAAGTCATCCACAGAAAGCGGGGAGAAAAATCTGGCGGTCCCGTTTGTCGGCAGTACGTGGTTCGGCCCGGCAAAATAGTCCCCGAGCGGCTCGCTGGAGTATTCGCCGATAAAGATCGCTCCCGCATTGCGGATCTTTGTCATCACCTCAAAAGGATTGGCTGTGACGATCTCCAAATGCTCCGATGCAATCTCATTCGCGGCATCAACAGCGGCGGAAAGGGTATCCGCAACAAGGATATGTCCGTAGTTATCGAGAGACTTTTGAATGATCTCTCCCCGGGAGAGTTCGCGGATAAAGCGGTCTGTCCAGTCGGACACCTCCTGTGCCAGCTTCCCGCTTGTTGTCACGAGGATCGCGCTTGCCATCTCGTCATGTTCGGCCTGTGAGAGCAGGTCGGCGGCAACATATCTCGGGTTGGCTGTTTCGTCCGCCAGTACGAGTATCTCGCTGGGACCGGCGACAGAGTCGATGCTCACATGACCGTATACCGCTTTCTTCGCAAGGGCAACATAGATATTTCCGGGCCCTACGATCTTGTCAACTTTCGGGATGCTCTCTGTTCCGTAGGCAAGTGCCGCGATCGCCTGGGCGCCCCCTGCTTTGTAAATGCGGTCGGCTCCCGCCTCGTTTGCGGCGACAAGCGTTGTAGGAGTCACCTTCCCGTCTCTTCCCGGCGGTGTTACCATTATGATCTCATCTACTCCCGCAACCTTGGCAGGCATGATGTTCATAAGTACAGAGGAGGGATAGGCTGCTTTTCCGCCGGGCACATATACACCGACTCTTGCCAGAGCCGTTACCTTCTGTCCGAGGATCGTGCCGTCCGGCTTGCTGTCAAACCAGCTGTACTGCATCTGTTTTGCATGGTATGATTCAATATTTTTAAGCGCTTTTCGTATGATTCCGACCAGTTCCGGGTCTACACTGTCGTATGCCTCTCTGATCTCCGCCTCTGTTACGAGAATGTTGCCGGCGTTGATCTGTGCGCCGTCGAATCTTTCTGTATAGTCAAAGAGTGCCTGATCCCTTTTTTCTTTTACCGCGTCGAGGATTTCCTGTACGCTTTCCTCATATTTCCCGTAACTGCCGGGACTGCGTTTGAGAAGAGTCTCCAGCAGATCTTTTTTCGTATTTTCATCCAGTTTTTCGATTCGCATATTAACCTCCTGCGTCCCGGACTTTGCCCGGGATAAATGTTACCGATCTTCACGGAGCAGCGTTCTGAGATCTGTGATCAGTTTCTTGATCCTGTCATTTTCCATCCGCATACTGACCGGATTTACGATCATGCGCGCCGACAGCGGGCAGACTTCCTCAAGTACGACAAGCCCGTTTTCTTTCAGGGTGGAACCGGTCTCCACGATATCTACAATAACTTCCGAAAGTCCGACAATAGGCGCCAGCTCGATGGAACCGTTCATCTTGATGATCTCTACGGTCTGATGCTTTTTATTGTAGAAATAGTCTTTGGCGATCTTAGGATATTTTGTCGCCACGCGGATCAGTTCATGGCGCTTCAGCAGTTCTGACGCGCTCTCGGATCCGCAGACGCACATCCGGCACTTCCCGAATCCGAGATCAAGCACTTCATGTACCTTCCTTCCCTCCTCCACGATCGTGTCTTTTCCGGTCACACCGATATCGGCTGCTCCGTATTCTACATATGTCGGCACATCCGGACCTTTCGCAAGGAAGAACTTCAGCTTCAGATCTTCATTTGTAAAAATGAGTTTTCTGGACTCCTTGTCTTTCATTTCCTCACAGGTGATGCCGAGTCTCTCCAGCATCTCCAGTGTCTTTCTTGCCAGGCGCCCTTTTGTCAGGGCGAATGTCAGATATCTCATAAGTCATGCTCCTTTAATCCCGCATTTTAAAAATCAGCGGTCTTTTCTTCACCTGTATTAAGATTAACCATCTCGATCTTCTTATCATCCCGGAGATACAGCAGGGCAGATGCGCCTGTCCGGCGGGCATATGCCTCAAAGATGTCTCTTTCTTCCTCTGTCTCCCGTTTGATCAGCTTGATATTCCTTCCCTTTTCCCGGAAGCGGCAGGCAAGTGAGATCGCGCGTTTCTCTGTCTCTTCGGTATATATGATCAGATTCTGATGGACGGTGTTCACAGTGATCTTCTGACGGTTCAGCGCATTCATCAGTTCATCCAGAATAATGGCAAATC
>CAZJRY010000059.1:0-14019 GCA_964548625.1 uncultured Mediterraneibacter sp. | reverse complement strand
TTCGGAAACTGCATCTCGATCCTCGTTCCTCTTCCGGGCATGCTGTCCACGGTGACTTTCGCGCCGTGGAGGAGTGCTCCGTGTTTGACAATGGAAAGCCCCAGTCCGGTGCCGCCGCGCTCTTTTGAGTGGCTCTTGTCCACACGGTAGAAGCGCTCGAAGATACGCTCATGATGCTCTTTGGGAATGCCGATCCCGGTATCGGATACTGTAACCTTGGGACCATCAAGCGTATTTCCGACCCACACGGATACACGTCCGTTCTCGACGTTATATTTCACAGCATTTTCACAAACATTGTAGATCATCTCATCCAGGATCTGGCGTATGCCGAAGTAATTTACCGGCTCGCCTGTCACTTCCATGCGGATGTTTTTCTGGGCTGTCTGGAGCGACAGACGGCTGATGATCTCGCGCGTCATTTCATAGAGATCCACATTCTCCTTCTCCAGTTCCACAGATTCCTCATCAAGTTTTGAAAGCTTGATGATATCTTCTACAAGAGTGATAAGACGGCGCGCTTCCTTATAGATGCGCTCGGAAAACAGCGGGATATCCCCGGGTCGCACCATGCCGTTTTTCATGATCTCCGCATAGCCGGAGATAGATGTAAGAGGCGTCTTAAGCTCATGGGAAACATTTGCGGAAAACTCTTTGCGCATGTTTGATACAGCCTCTTTTTCCTTATTCCGGCAATCCATCTCTTCAAGGAACGGTGTGAGCTCTTCATAAGTCTTATTTTCCAGCGGATGCTCCAGATCCAGCTCATAGATGGGGCTGACCAGACGCTTTGTCTGCCATTTTGCAAGAAAATATGCCAGAACCAGCATGACGGCGGCAAGTCCGGCCATAACCGGCAGATTGTCGAGCGCGGTTCCGACCAGACCGTTCATTGATTTGGATGCCCGCAGTACGGTTCCGTCATCCAGAAGAAGAGCATAATAATACATTTCCTGCCCCACAGTATCAGACATCCTGACATCTTCTCCCTCACCTGTTGCCAGAGCGTCTTTTACCTCTTTCCTGCTGCTGTGATTCTCAAGAGTACTGTTGTCTCTTCGCGTATCATAGAGGACATCTCCGTTTTCATCTATCTGTGTGATACGGGTCGACCAGTCAACGCCGTCCATCTCCTCAAGATACTGGGCTCCGGATATGTTGATCGCAGCCTGAATGTACCTTGCCTCCTGCCGTACTTCCGATTCCAGAGTGGAAAGATTCCGGTTATATATGATCAGCGTTAATATAATATAGGAAAGAAGCAGGGTGACAGCGAGCACCATCACCATGCTTCTCTGGATCTTTTTTCTCATGCATCTCCTCCGACACGGTATCCGACGCCGCGGACCGTCTGAATGATCTCACCCTTTTTGCCGAGTTTCTGTCTCAGAGTCCGGATATGTACATCGACAGTCCTTGTTTCCCCGTCGAAATCATATCCCCATATCTCCGTCAGGAGCTGGTCTCTGGTCAGTACGATCCCCCGATTACGCATCAGTTTTTCCAGAAGTTCAAATTCCTTGAGCGTGAGGGAAACCTCTTTGCCGTCCACTGTCACTTCATGTTTCTTGACATCCACATGGACGCCTGCCGTCTCCATATCCATCCGGTCTTCTGCCTTGCCGCTGCGCCGGAGCACGGCTTTGATTCGTGAGACAAGTTCCATCATACCAAAAGGCTTTGTCACATAGTCATCTGCTCCGGAGTCCAGACCGACTACTTTATCATACTCCGAACCTTTTGCAGTCACCATGATCACCGGGATGCCCTTTGTCTTGGACGAAGACTTCAGCTTCCTTAATAATTCAAGACCGTCGTCCCCCGGGAGCATAATATCAAGCAAAATAAGCTCCGGCGTGTCAAACGCCAGAGCCTTCATAAAAGCAGAACCGTCTGCAAACCCTCTGGCCTTAAGCCCGGTTGTCTCCAATGTATATATTACAAGTTCACGGATGTTGTCGTCATCTTCCACGCAATATATCATCTTTTTCAGTTCTCCTTCATTTCTGTTTTTTCCTGTTTCTCAGGCAGTCTGCGGCACATCAGCCTTCGTGCAGGACCGCGCTGTCTTTGTGCACGCCTGTAATAGAGAATTCTACCCACTCGGCGATATTTGTAGCATGATCCCCGATACGCTCAAGATATTTTGTCACCATGATCAGATCAAAGATCCTCTTGCCGTTTTTACCTTTTTCTTCTTTAATAAAGTCGATCATCTCGTCACGGATTTCCTCGAAGTACTGATCGATCTTATCATCGGCTTTCATAACACTCTGCGCAAGTTCAAGATCTCTGTTTACATAAGCCGTCACACTGTTGCGCACCATCTTGCTGACTTCAGACGCCATCGTACCGATCACATGGATCTCCTCCGTAGCTGCCGCTCCTTTGGATGAAATAATGATCTCGGCAATATCGGAAGTCTGATCCCCGATACGCTCCATATCCGTGATCATCTTAAGCGCCGCGGATATTCTTCTCAGGTCCCTGGCAACCGGCTGCTGCTGCAGAAGAAGCTTTAAGCACAGTCTTTCGATATCCTTTTCGATCTGATCGATCTCCTCATCCTCCGAGATGATAATTTTTGCCTGCTCGATACTTCCATCCTTAAGCGCCTGTGTCACCTTTGCGATCGCAGCCTCACAGAGTTCTCCCATATGTGTGAGCTGCCCGTCAAGTGAGTGCAGTTGTTCATCAAACTTATTACGCATATCTTAACCAAACCTCCCCGTGATATAGTCTTCTGTTCTCTTATCAGACGGTATTGAGAATAATTTCTCTGTATTATTGTATTCTACAACTTCCCCGAGCAGGAAGAAGGCTGTATTGTCGGATACACGAACTGCCTGCTGCATATTATGCGTAACCATAACTATAGTATAGTCTTTTTTCAATTCCATCGCAAGGTCCTCGATCTTGGACGTAGAAATCGGGTCCAGGGCAGATGTAGGTTCATCCATCAGGAGCACTTCCGGCTCTACCGCAAGAGCTCTGGCGATACAGAGTCTCTGCTGCTGTCCGCCGGACATGCCAAGCGCGCTTTTCTTCAGACGGTCTTTACACTCATCCCAGATTGCCGCGCTGCGAAGTGACTTCTCCACAATATCATCCAGCTTTGCCTTGGAGCGGATACCGTGTGTTCTCGGGCCGTACGCGATATTATCATAAATGCTCATCGGGAACGGATTCGGTTTCTGGAATACCATTCCGACGCGCTTTCTTAACATATTCACATCCATTCCCCTGAAAATATCCTCTCCGTCCAGTAATATTCCGCCTTCGATCCGGCAGCCTTCAATAAGGTCGTTCATGCGGTTGATGGACTTCAGAAGTGTAGATTTACCACATCCGGAAGGTCCGATAAAAGCAGTAATCTTATTCGATTCAATTTCAAGATTTATATTCTTGAGCGCCTTAAAATCGCCGTAATATAAATCAAGATTCTTGATACTTATCTTTGACATTTACTTTCCCTTTCTTCATTCGGGACGTAGTAAAACCCGGTTTTACTACGTCCCCGTTCACACTTTTTTCACATTTATCTCTATGCTTTCGTAAGTTTTCTCGCAACAAAACTTGAAAGAGCATTGATTCCCACTACAAGTACAAGCAGGATTACCGCCGTCGCATACGCCTGATCCATATAAAGGCCCTCACTGGACAGCATATACATATGCAATGCCAGTGTACGTCCGGACCCCATAACGCTGTCCGGAATCTGCGCCACTGTTCCGGATGTATACATCAGGGCCGCTGTCTCGCCGACGATACGTCCGATGGCAAGGATTACACCTGCAAGTACGCCGGGGATCGCGGTCGGAAGTACGATACGGAACACAGTACGAAGTTTTCCTGCCCCAAGTCCGAAGCTTCCTTCACGGTAGGAGTCCGGTACAGCTTTCAGAGCCTCCTCTGTATTTCTCATGATCAGAGGAAGGATCATGATGGCCATGGTAAACGCGCCTGCCAGCAGGGAGAATCCCCACCCCAGTGCGTTTACGAAGAGCAGCATGCCGAACAGACCGTATACGATCGACGGAATACCGGAAAGTGTCTCTGTCGTCAGGCGGATGATCTCTACGAATTTGTTTCCCCTTGTCGCATATTCCACAAGGAAGATAGCGGAAAAGATTCCGAATGGGACCGCGATCACCAGCGACAGCAAGGTCATAATGATCGTATTGACAAGGGCCGGTATTACCGACGCGTTTTCCGAGGTATACTCCGGTGAGAAAAGAGACGGTGTAATGTGCGGAACTCCATTGATCAGTATGTATGCGATCAGGAAGATCAGCACGGCAAATGTAATGATCGATGCCAGCATGATCAGAAGCATCATTATAAATGAACCCGGATGTTTCAGATAAGTTTTGAACTTATCGCCGATCGTTGTTTTATTACTCATGATCAGTCCCCCTCTTTAACAGTGCTACACATAAATTGATGATCAGGATAAAGACAAAAAGGACAACTCCTGTCGCGATCAGCGCCTCACGATGCAGGCCTGTAGCATAGCCCATTTCAATTACGATATTTCCGGTCAGGGTACGGATGCCCTCCAGAATGCTGGATGTAAGTCTTGCCTGATTTCCGACGATCATGATAACCGCCATAGTCTCGCCGATGGCACGTCCGATTCCGAGGACGATTCCCGTGATCACACCTGATTTGGCAGCCGGGATGATAACGCGGAAGATACTTCTCTCCTTTGTCGCCCCCAGTGCCAGAGATCCTTCATAATAATGAGAAGGAACTGCGCGCATCGCGCTCTCTGTCGTTCCTATGATAGTCGGCAGGATCATCATTCCGAGGATCAGTGACGCCGTCAGAATACTGTTTCCGTTCCCGGCATTCTCAACGATCCCCGCCTTATAAAGAGCCGTACCGAACTGTCTGATCAGCGGAACTACGACAACGAGTCCGAAGAAACCGTAGATGACCGACGGGATACCGGCGAGAAGTTCCGTAGCTGCTTTCAGCGGTTTATAGATCTGCTTCGGGCAGTACATTGCCATAAAGACAGACGTCAGGATACCGATCGGAACTCCGAATACGATCGCCCCCGCAGTTACATAAAGACTGCCTATGATCATCGGAAAAATCCCGTACTGGTCACTGTTCGGGCGCCATATCTCCCCTGTGATAAATTTGACAAATCCGATCTCTCTCATTGCAGGGATGCCGTTTACGAACAAAAAAACGCAGATAAGCGCCACCGCCAGTACGGATGCACATGCGGCGACGAAGAACACACCCTGCATGAATTTTTCAGTCCATGCTTTTGATTTCATTTCTTCCTCCCAATGAGCCGGGCAGATATGCCTCATATCTGCCCGGTTCACATATTCAAAGCGGAAAGTCTTTTATTTCAAGAATTTCTCTGTGTGTAGTTTATTCCGGTTCAGCACGTGCCGTTCAGTCCTGTGGCTGAACTTGTGCTTTAGATCGCATCCCATGTTGTAACATCGCCAAGGTAGATAGATCTTACCTGATCTGTTGACAGATCGTCTGTCGGGTTTGACTGGTTTACGATGACCGCGATACCGTCTGTAGCGATCACTGTTCCGTCAAGGTCTGCTGCTTCCTCGTCTGTCAGCTCTCTGGATGCCATGCCGATGTCATAGCTTCCCTCGATCGCAGATGTCATGCCTGTTGTGGAATCTGTTGTCTGGAGCTCGATCGACGCATTCGGATTGACTTCCTCATAAGCCTCGATCAGTTTCTCCATCAGAGGAGATACAGACGAAGAACCGCCTACCACACAGCTTCCTTCCGGAGCCTCTCCTGCGTACGCTTCAACATCAGATACCGGAATGTAACCCTCTTCGGAAACAACTTCCTGCCCCTCCGTGCTCATGATGAACGCCATGAAATCTGAAGCGACCGCATTGTCAAGGCTCTTGCTCACCGCAACGTTGAACGGTCTGGATACTGTATAGGATCCGTTCTCAATATTCTCTGCCGTAGCCTCGGCTCCGTCGATCTTCAAAGCTTTTACAAGCGACTCGTCAAGAGATCCAAGTGAGATATATCCGATCGCATACTCATTCCCCGATACAGTTGTCATCATAACGGACGTGTTGTTTGTAACCTGCGCGTCAAGAGTTGTCATATCGTTTCCGTCTTCATCTTCAATCTCGAACAGCTCTGTAAACGCTCCTCTTGTACCGGATCCTTCCTCACGGGATACGACTGTGATCGTATTTGCCGAATCCCAGTCTGAAGAAGCGTCGCTGCTTTCGTCTGTCTCCGCCGAGGAATCTGATGCCGCGTCATCTGAGCTGCTTCCGCAGCCTGCTGCCATAGCTGCCACCATGCTTACTGCCGCTAAAACCGCGATAAACTTTTTCATTTTCATTTTCGATAATCTCCTTTTTCCGTTTTTGATTTTCGATTATTGTACGTATACGCTTTTCGCGCCGCCGGCGGACTGTTCTCTCTGTCCGTCGACAGTATTTATGATAAAAGAGAATTGTAAAATATAAAATCAAGTCAATGTTAAATCTGTGTAAAGTCCCAAACAGCCCCGATTTGCGCTGTTCTGCACAAATCGGGGCTGTTGTGGATTGTGTAGATATATATCTTCTCTAATCCCTTTTAACCTGCATATCCGTAAAATCTATAAATAGTTTATGCGTTTTTCCTGAACTTATTCAAATCTCTCGAGCCTTTTTTATTTACATATCTGAAACAATCAGATCACTGTAGAGATCCTCCCGGTATATACCGTCGGCGATCAGCTTTCTGAAACTCTCCGCTACAGCCGGCTTGTCCTCTTTGTACGTAACTCCAAACCAGATATCCTTTGTCTCCAGCACTTTCACGGAATAGCCTTGCTCCCGGAGAAGTCCGCCGATGAGTGTCGGCAGCAGATACTCTGATTTCAGGGGGTTTGACGGGACTTCCTTTTCGAAGAAAGTATGGAACTCTTTCTCGAGTACAGCCAAAAATGCCGGAGCGCAGCCTTCTTTCGCCGGAAATCCCCAGAAATTCATAGAAACATAGGCTTCCGGATCCAGTTTTATACCGTCTGCTTCCGCGCCGACAGCGCCGGTCACGGGATCCGTGGTCTTGACTATATTGCCGGTCTCCACCACATCCATGATATGCGTGTGTCCTTTTTCCACCCTGCACACGCCTCTTGTCACTCCGCCGTTATCTGACAGCGTATTCTTCAGGATAAACCCTGCCATGGCAACGGCAGTGTCCTCATGCTCCATGACCAGCCAGTCGTGAAGCTGCCGGAAAGCTTCTTTGCCGTAGTAATCATCCGCATTGATCACTGCGAACGGCTCATGGATCAGATCCCGGGCCGCAAGGACAGCCTGCCCGGTCCCCCACGGTTTTGTACGGCCTGCCGGAAGTGTTCCCGGTATATTATTCAGCTCCTGAAAAGCGTACGCAGTTTCTACATCGAGAGATCTGCAGACCGCTTCCACACGGTTCCCGATCCTCTCACGGAAATCCGTCTCAATATCCTTACGGATGACAAAAATGATCTTGTTGAAACCGGCGCTGATCGCGTCATGGATGGAATAATCCATGATGATCTCATCATGCAGGCCGACAGGTTCCAACTGCTTGATGCCTCCTCCGAAACGGCTGCCAATACCGGCAGCCATGATAAGCAAAGTGATAGGTCTTGTTATGTTCATCTTTTTTTACCTCGCATATGTGATGCCCTGTTTCTCCGCGGTCCGCAGCATATCCATGCATGCTTTCTCACTCTACCGTCACTGACTTCGCCAGATTTCTCGGCTTATCTACATCCAGCCCCTTCGCCACGCTGACGTAATATGCCATCAACTGCAGCGGCACGATCGCAAGGCTTGTAGTGAAATACTCTTCTGTCTTCGGTACATAGACAGAGAAATCGGCAGCATCTTCTATATTATAATTTCCATATGTCGTAAGCCCCATCAGGTAAGCGCCGCGGCTCTTTACCTCTACCATATTGCTGAGCGTCTTTTCGAAAAGCCGGTTCTGCGTGAGGACGCCTACCACGAGAATGCCGTCTTCCACCAGACTGATCGGCCCGTGCTTCAGCTCGCCCGCCGCATACGCCTCTGAATGGATATAGCTGATCTCCTTCATCTTCAGGCTGCCTTCCAGACTGATGGCGTAATCGAGCCCCCGGCCGATAAAGAAAAGGTCTCTCGCATTGGCATATTTGCTTGCGAACCACTGGATACGTTCTTTGTCGTCCAGCGTCTTCTGGATCTTGGAGGGCAGCGCCGCCATTTCTGTCAGAAGTTCCGCGTAACGGGCGCCGTCGATCCGCCCCTTTACTTTCGCCGTCTGGATGGCAAGAAGATACATGGCGATCAACTGTGTGCTGTATGCCTTTGTCGTCGCGACAGATATCTCCGGTCCCGCATAGGTGTAGAGGATGTAATCGCTTTCGCGGGCGATACTGGAACCGACCACATTTACAATTCCCAGTACGGGCGTACCGGTTTCTTTCATGAGACGGAGAGCCGCAAGGCTGTCCGCTGTCTCTCCGGACTGCGATACCACGATCATGAGGGAGTTCGGGACGATAATCGGATTACGGTATCGGAACTCCGAAGCCAGATCCACTTCCACCGGTATTCCCGCAAGGTCTTCCAGCACATATTTGCCGGACATGCCTACATGGTAGGCTGATCCGCAGGCGACAATATAAATTCTTTCAACGGCCTGAAGCGTATCCGCGCACATCCCGGTCTCCGAGAAATCAATCCCGCCGTCTTTGACATAAGCGCCGATCATATCCCGGACTGCTTTCGGCTGCTCATGGATCTCTTTGAGCATGAAGTGTTCATATCCGCCTTTTTCCGCGGATTCTGCATCCCACTTGATCTCTACAATGTCTTTCCGTACCTCCTCCCTGTCGATATTATAAAAATGGACCTCGTCTTTCGTCAGTTCGGCAATCTCCATATTATCAATATAGTATACCTGTCTTGTCTTATCCAGGATTGCCGGAACGTCAGATGCCATCAGGGTACCGGAACTGCTCATTCCGATGATCAGAGGGCTGTCCTTTCTCGCTGCGAAGAGCCTGCCCGGATAGTCATGGAACATGACGCCGAACGCATAAGATCCTCTGATGCGGAGCATACTCCTGGTGAGTGCCTCCAGCGGGGTTCCGGTCTTTTTGTAGTAATAATCCACCAGCTTTACGGCGATCTCTGTATCGGTCTGAGAATAGAATGTATATCCTGATCTTTGCAGTTTATCTTTCAGTTCCTGATAATTTTCTATGATACCATTATGTACCAGCGCAACAGCCCTGTCGTCTGTACAGTGCGGATGCGCATTATTCTCGGATGGCTCGCCGTGAGTTGCCCAGCGGGTATGTCCGATCCCGCATGTGCCGGGTACGCTTTTTCCGTTATCCGTCTTCTCGGCAAGGATTCTGAGCCGCCCCTTTGCCTTAACGACAGAGATATCTTCCGACTCGCTGCGCACCGCGATCCCCGCAGAATCATATCCTCTGTACTCAAGCTTTGACAGCCCTTCCAGAAGAATCGGCGCAGCCTGTTTTTCTCCTACATATCCGACGATACCGCACATGTATTAATGCCTCCTTTTTTGATATGGTTATTTATCGATACACAGTATATCACAATAAACTTTTAGCGTCTATATTCACATTTTTATTATTTTTTCCGTTTATAAATGATGCTTTTACTTCCTTTTTCCCGGCTTCCGGCTTTATTTCTTCATTCTTGGGTCAAAGATAAGCGACGCGAGATACCCAAAGACCAGCGCTGCCGATATTCCGACAGCCCCTGCCTTGAATCCGCCCATAAAGATGCCGATAAACCCGCTCTCATCCACTGCTTCCTTTACGCCCTGCCACAGCACGTTGCCGAATCCGAGCAGCGGCACGCCGGCCCCGGAACCGGCAAATTCCTGAAACGGTTTGTATATCCCGCAGAATCCGAGCAGCGCTCCCGTACACACGAGAAGCACCATGACTCTTCCGGGCATCAGTTTGGTCCGGTCCAGAAGTATCTGCACTGCGGCGCAGATCAGCCCTCCTGTAACAAATGCTGTGATATATTCCATCGTCTCATCCTCCTGATTCTCATACTTTTCCTGTCCTGTGTTCGAGCACGATCCCGTGGGCGATCCCCGGCACACTGGCTCCCTCGTTAAAGCTTACGGTAGACATCAGCGCTCCTGTGGGGACGAAAAGGACCCGCTTCCACTCGCCTTTTTCAATCTTCGGTATAATAAAGGACGCCAGCGTGACTGCCGCGCATCCGCAGCCGCTCCCGCCCGCGTGAGTGTCCTGAGTCTCCTGGTCATAGATGAGCATCCCGCAGTCCAGATGTTTCTTCCTTATATCATATCCCTTTTCCCCGATCAGGTCGAACAGGATAGACTGCCCCACATATCCCAGATCTCCCGTGATGATCCGGTCATAGTCCTGCTCGCTTCTCCCCATGTCCTCAAAATTCCGTACAATAGTATCCATTGCCGCGGGAGCCATGCACGCCCCCATATTCTGGGAATCTTTCAGACCGTAATCCACGATTTTCCCTATTGTCACCCCTGCAATCCTGACATGTGACACATGTGTGGCGCTGACGTCATCCTCTGCAGAATTTTCTGCATCGCTTTCCGGTTCCGCCGCCTGTACGAGAAACGCTCCGCCTCCGGTCACTGTCCAGTGGGCGGACAACGGCCGTTGGTTCGCGTACCCCAGAGGAAAACGGAATTCTTTCTCCGCGCTCCCGAAGTGGCTGGATGTAACCGCCAGCATGTATTTCCCATATCCCGCCGCCGCGCTCATTCCCGCAAGAGCGAGAGCCTCCCCGGAAGTAGAGCACGCCCCGTACAGCCCGAACATGGGGATATGCAGTGCCTCCACTCCCATGGACGTGGCGATGCCCTGCCTCAGCAGGTCTCCTCCGAATAGATAGCGGATCTCATCCGCCTTCACATGTGCCTTTCCCATGGCAAGGACACATGCTTCTTTCTGCATGGTACTCTCTGCCTCTTCCCATGTCTGCGCGCCGAACAGATCATCTGTGTTTGTCATATCAAAGAGTTTCCCAAGCGGGCCTTCCGCCTCCTTACTGCCGGTCACGGACGCCGCGCTCACGATATACGGCGCATTTTCAAAAAGCAGGCTCTGTTTTCCTTTTATAATCCGGTTCATACTGATATCCTCGTCTCTCTGATTCGATTTGGTATACCGATATTATCTGCACTGCCCCGGAAAATATACAATGTATATTTGAAAAAGGAAATCCGAATACTAAGAAAGGCACGATATAAAAATACCGGCTGAAACCGGCAGTAAAGGAGACGTTCCTATGGATAAGATACAGCAATTAAAGAAAGAAAAAGAATATGAAAAATATGTCAGTGAAAAGACGCCGAAACATAATGTCTGGCTGAACATGCTCAAAGCATTTCTGCTGGGAGGAGCGGTCTGCGCTCTCGGACAGATCATCTATCACTATTGTGAATCCCAATCCCTGAGCGCCGATGAATGCAGCCGCTGGACTTCCCTGATGCTTGTCCTGATCAGTGTGCTGCTCACCGGGACAGGGATCTACCCCAGACTGGCAAAATGGGGCGGCGCAGGCGCTCTCGTCCCCATCACGGGATTCGCCAACTCCGTGGCCGCCCCTGCCATTGAGTACAAGAAAGAAGGCCAGGTATTCGGCATCGGCTGCAAGATCTTTACTATCGCCGGTCCTGTGATCCTCTATGGCATCTTTACAAGCTGGATACTGGGATTTATATATTGGATCTGGACGCTGGCAAGCTGAGACAATCGTTTGTGCCTGTTCCCGTGAAAAGCAGTTTTATGTCATAACTTTGCAGAATACTGCAAGCTTTCTTCCGTTTAAAGCATTATAATATAACGTAAAGCAATTAAGTACAATAACATCAAAGGAGGAACTGACATGATCTGTAAATACATCTATGGCACACCTTTCGAGACAGAGGCTGTCGTCTCTGACACAGCGCGGGCAGAGGGCGTCCCTGCCTATGGCTCCATTGATACACAGAACGGCTTTTCTTTTACTTACATTATGGATGAGGATGATATCGTCTATGGTCTGGGAGAGGCCAACCGCGGCATCAACAAGCGGGGCTACTGCTACATCAGCGACTGCGCGGATGATCCGAACCACACAGAAGACAAACGTTCCCTGTACGGCGCCCACAATTTTATCATTATCGCCGGAAAGAAAAGCTTCGGTCTGTTCTTTGACTATCCGTCCGGGATCACTTTTGATGTCGGCTACACCCGCATGGACACACTGAGAGTTTCCTGCGGGAACGCGGACCTCGCGCTGTATGTCATCAACGGGGATTCCCCGTATGATATCGTAAAGCAGTTCCGCGGCCTGATCGGACAGAGCTATATCCCGCCGAAATTCGCATTCGGCTTCGGCCAGAGCCGTTGGGGGTATAAGACAAAAGAGGATTTCAGAAAAGTCGCGCAGGGCTATCGGGAAAATCATATTCCCTTGGATATGATCTATATGGATATTGATTATATGGATTCCTATAAGGATTTCACGCTGAGTGATGAATTCGGGGATTTTCCGGAATTTGTCCGGGAAATGAAAGACAGGCACATCCGTCTGATCCCGATCATCGACGCAGGCGTAAAGATCGAGGACGGATACGACGTCTACGAGGAGGGTGTAAAGAACCGCTGTTTCTGCCAGAGAGAGGACGGAAGCGACTTCGTGGCGGCAGTCTGGCCGGGGGATACACATTTTCCGGATGTGCTGAATCCCGGCGCGCGGAAATGGTTCGGGGATAAATACCGTTTCCTCACGGATCAGGGGATCGAAGGCTTCTGGAATGACATGAACGAGCCTTCCATCTTCTATTCAAAAGAAGGCCTTGAAGAAGTGAAAGAGCTGGCGCGCAGATTCGCACATACCGGAACGGGCAGATGGGACGGCAGCAAAAAGGACGGGGATGGAGAAGAAGACATCGGCGTATGGCAGCTCGGCAGAAAACTGGAATGCCTCGCGAACAGTCAGGATGATTATCGGAGATTCTACCACAATGTAAACGGACAGATGATACGTCATGACAAGGTACACAACCTGTTCGGATTCAACATGACGAGAGCGGCCGGAGAGGCATTTGAGCGCATCGATCCGGACAAGCGTTTCCTGATGTTCTCCCGTTCTTCTTATATCGGAATGCATCGTTACGGCGGTATCTGGACAGGCGATAATAAATCCTGGTGGTCGCACATACTGCTCAACCTGAAAATGATGCCCTCACTGAACATGTGCGGATTCCTCTATACGGGAGCGGATCTTGGCGGGTTCGGCTCCGATACGACACGAGATCTGCTGCTCCGTTTCCTCGCGCTGGGCGTATTCACTCCGCTCATGAGAAACCATGCCGCACTTGACACAAGAGAGCAGGAATGTTATCAGTTTGAAAACACGGAAGACTTTTGCCATGTGATCGGCGTCAGATACCGCCTGCTGCCCTATCTGTACAGCGAATACATGAAAGCCGCCTTAACGGATGATATGTATTTCAAGCCGCTCGCTTTCGTATATCCGGATGACGAAATGGCGCGCCGCATCGAGGACCAGCTCATACTGGGCAATGAGATCATGATCGCGCCGGTATACGAGCAGAACGCGAAAGGCAGATACGTATATCTTCCGGAAGAGATGAAGTTCATAAAATTCCTTCCCGGCGGAAGCATCTTTGAAGAAGTTCTCGGAAAAGGCATACATTACGTGGACATTGCTCTCAATGAGGTACCGCTCTTCATCCGTTCCGGCAGATGCATCCCGGTGGCCGACGTAGCAGAATGTGTGGAAGAGATCAATATGGACACGCTTCGGATGATCGGATATGAAGGAGCCGAATACGTGCTCTATGACGATGACGGAATACATAAAGATTACGATATAAAGAAAAACTGCCGCGTATTAAAATAACCGAAAACGGATATGGGGACGTAGTAAAACCGGATTTCACTACGTCCCCATTTCCAAAATTTATCCAAAATATCCAAATAAG
>CAZJRY010000058.1:12278-14071 GCA_964548625.1 uncultured Mediterraneibacter sp. | reverse complement strand
ACCACATACTTTTCCCGCCGTCCATTGCCCTTTCTGTCCTATCTGTGCTATAATCACTTGACAGTTACAGTTTGTTCCCGAATATACAGGCAGACTGTATCGCCCGACAAATTTGCATATCTAATCGGAAAGGAACTATTTATGTGGATCGCTGATAACTGGAAAGATTATGAAGTCATCGACTGTTCAAAAGGAGAGAAGCTGGAACGCTGGGGAGATTATATCCTTGTGAGGCCGGATCCTCAGGTCATCTGGGACACGCCCAGAAACGCCGGAGGCTGGAGACATATGAACGGACATTATCACCGCAGCAAAAAAGGAGGCGGCAAATGGGAGTTCTTCAGCCTGCCGAAACAGTGGCAGATCCATTACGGCCCGCTTACTTTTAATCTGAAACCTTTCAGCTTCAAGCATACCGGACTCTTTCCCGAACAGGCGGCAAACTGGGACTGGTTCTCCGGGAAGATCCGAAATGCCGGACGCCCGGTCAAAGTGCTGAATCTGTTCGCTTACACCGGCGGAGCCACCCTTGCCGCGGCTGCCGCGGGAGCGCACGTCACTCACGTAGACGCCTCAAAAGGCATGGTGACATGGGCAAAGGAAAACGCTGTATCTTCCGGATTAAAGAACGCGCCCATCCGATGGCTGGTAGATGACTGTGTAAAATTCGTAGAACGCGAAATACGCCGGGGAAATACTTATGATGCCGTCATCATGGACCCGCCTTCTTATGGAAGAGGCCCGAAAGGAGAAATATGGAAGATCGAGGACATGATCCATCCGCTCATCAGACTGTGCACACAAATCCTGTCAAAAGACGCGCTGTTCTTTCTTGTCAACTCATACACGACCGGACTTGCGCCGTCGGTGCTCACTTACATGATATCCACTGAACTGAAACCGTGGAACGGGCATGTGGATTCTCGGGAAATCGGACTGCCGGTGACTGAATCGGGCCTTGTGCTCCCCTGCGGCGCTTCCGGTCGGTGGGAACGCCGAATCATTTGACTTTATCAGGATCCCCCGGAAAAGTCCGGCAACTTTTCCGGGGGATCCTGTTGTATTTTCCGCATGTTACCGAACCACGATCTGTCTCATGACCTCCCCGATCGGCGCGGAGATGGCAAGTTCCGCGCGGACGGTTCTTCCCGTGGACGACTTGTTGATCACAACAAGATGCTTTCCCCGGAAATAATCGATAAATCCTGCTGCCGGATATACCACCAGCGATGTGCCTCCGATAATAAGTGTGTCGGCAGACGCGATCGCCCCGACAGCTTCCTGTATCACATCCCGGTCAAGACCTTCTTCGTACAGTACCACATCCGGCTTTATGAGCCCGCCGCATTCACAGCGCGGCGCTCCGTCTGATTCTTTCACATAGCGCGCATCGTAAAATTTCCCGCACTTCATACAGTAATTTCTGTGGATGCTTCCGTGCAGCTCGCAGACCGTCCTGCTGCCCGCCGCCTGATGAAGCCCGTCGATATTCTGGGTCACTACCGCGGTAAGCTTTCCCGCTTTTTCAAGTTCTGCCAGTTTCAGATGCGCAGGGTTCGGTTTCGCGTCCGGCGCCATCATCTTATCCTTGTAGAAATCATAAAATGCTTCCGGGTATTTCATAAAGAAGCTGTGGCTTACCACCTGCTCCGGCGAATATTTATATTTCTGATGGTAGATTCCGTCCGCACTGCGAAAATCCGGTATCCCGCTCTCCGTTGACACGCCTGCCCCGCCGAAAAAAACGATCTTTTCACTGTCATCTGTGATTTTCTGAAGCTGTTTGATTTCTT
>CAZJRY010000058.1:9439-12178 GCA_964548625.1 uncultured Mediterraneibacter sp. | reverse complement strand
CTCTCGTACGCTTCAAATTCATCCCACAGCCTGCGGAAATATGCTCCCTGATCCTCCGGGAGAAGTCCGAAGATACGGCCGGCAGCTTTCACTTCCCTCTCCCGTTTCGTGGCAGCGCCTGCCGCGTCATATGCGTAAGTATCTCCGGCGTCGATCTCCACCAGATCATGGATCAATACCATGACCATCACTTTCGTCAGATCCACATCCGCCTTCATATGTTCCTTTAAAAGCACGGCGGACAGCGCAAGATGCCACGAATGTTCGGCGTCATTCTCCTTGCGCTGTCCGTCTGCCAGATAAGTCTGGCGAAAGATATTCTTCACTTTATCTGCTTCAATGATAAAACCGATCTGCTGTTCGAGTCTTTCTCTTTCATGGATATGATCCTGATTTTTTTCTCCCATTATTTTCGTCTCCGTTTCTTCTTACTCTGTAAGACTTGCGCCGTGTCCGGAGGAAAAAGGCTGTTGCAACACTTTTGATATCCCGCGGATATCGATATTGCAACAGCCTTTCCTGTTTCTGTTTTCTGTTTTTACATTTACAGGATTACCTTGCCGCTCTCCACGCCGTTTACGACATAATACGCAGCGGACTCTTCCGGTTTCAGATAGAGCCGGACATCCTTGATATCGTCTGCGTTCTGATGCAGGTCGTATGTCCAGATATCTTTTACTTTCTGAAGGATCTCATCCTGAGAATACTCTTTACCCGCGAACTGCAGATACATCTCTGTCTTGATCTCGGCTTTCTTAGCCGATGCTTTCTTTGTCGCTGTCGTCTTCTTCGCAGTTGTTTTCTTTGCGGCTGCCGCCTTCTTCGCGGCCGGTTTCTTCGTTGTTGTCTTCGGAGCTTCTTTCTTTTCTGCTGCCGGTGTATCTACTAAGACTCCTGCTTTTGTCTCAATCTTTTTCGTTGTATCTTTCTTTGTCTCGATCGCTTTCGCGCTCTCTGCCTTTGGTGCTTTTACCGGTTCTGCTTTCGCTGTTTCTTTCGCCGGCCCGGCTTTTACTGCTTTTGCCTCAGCCTTTGCAGGTTCTGCCTTTACTGCCTTTGCTGTCTTAGCGGTTGCCTTTGCCGCCGCGGTTGTTTTCTTTACTGCCATAATACTTGTACCTCCTAAAATAACTTACCAAGTATTTCCGACTACGGTCTCACCCGGTCGTCGCCTTAAATATTCAACTTAATCCTCGTGTTCCATAGGGGATTGTACCTCATTTTTTTTAAAAGGTCAAATTTTTTTGTTTCTTTCCATCAATTATTCATCTGATTATTATAACCTCTGAAAAATTCTGACAGTCCGGTAAGTGTCTTTATCAGGACAGGCACTTCATACTCATCCAGTTTATCGATCACTGCTTCTGTCATCCGGCGGTGATACTCGCGATGATGCTCATATGCGCGTTTTCCTTTTGCCGTCAGCCGCAGAAAAACAACGCGTCTGTCCTCCTCGCTTCTCTGCCTTTCCACATATTTTTTGTTGACAAGACTGTTTACAGACGTCGTAAGCGATCCTGCCGTGATCCCCAGCTTCTTCGCCACTGCGGACATGGTATTTTTACCGGATAATCCAACTGCCTCTATGATGTGCATATCATTATTTGTGATATCCTTAAACTCATCTGTAATGATCGCCTCTTCTTCCAGTTTTAATATCTCATTGAACAGATTTACCAGAATATCATTGATGGTTTCGTGTGGATCCATCCGGTTTCTCCTTTCATCAAATCCGCCGTATTTCTGACGGCATACGGTTATACCTGCAGTATTTTACCAATCAGGCAAACAGTTCCCGAACTGCTTCTCTTACAGTATCGATCTTCTGTGCTTTCCATGCTTTCGCCCCGCAGAAGATCAGGCCTTCCTCAATATTCCCTTTCACTGCGTTGATCAGTCCGTCTGTAATACAATATGGAATGTCGGCCGGACTGCATTTCGCCAGACATCTGTGGCACGGACTGTGCGGGATCTTCTCACCTCCCGCCACGCGTTTCATGAACGGGTTGATGATCGCCCGCCCGGGCATTCCCACCGGGCTTTTCACTATTGCAATATCCTTTTCGGATGCGTGGATATATGCTTCTTTGTAACGGATATCCGCATCGCACTCTTCTGTCGTGACAAAACGGGTCGCCACCTGCACGCCGTCGGCTCCCAGAGCCATGACGCGTTTTACATCGCTGCTGTCATAGATGCCGCCCGCGACTGCCACCGGGATTTCCGCGCCGTACTTCTCTCCGTATTTTTTCACGGTCCGGATAATGCGCTGTATTTCCCTGCCGTAAGTTTCCGGTGTGTATTCCGGGAGTTCCTCTTTCTTAAATCCCAGATGTCCTCCGGCCTGCGGTCCCTCGATCACGACAAGGTCTGCTGTTCTCTTATATTTTCTGTCCCAGTATTTCAGGATCACATTCGCCGATTTATCGGTGGACACGATGGGCGCGATCTTCGTATTGCTGCCCTTCGTGAGCGCAGGAAGATCTGTAGGAAGTCCGGCGCCTGATATGATAATGTCCGCGCCTGCCCTGACAGCCGCCTTTATGTGCGCGGCGTGTTCTTTCAGTGCTGTCATCACATTATATCCTATAATACCGTCCGGCGATATCGAGCGGGCTTTTTTCATCTCGCGCTCTATCGCCCGTAAATTAGCCCCTGCCGGATCCGCGTCAAAATCCGGTTCCCTGTATCCGATCTGGGCGGTGGAAATGATCCCGACTCCGCCTTCTCTTGCGACCG
>CAZJRY010000058.1:403-9339 GCA_964548625.1 uncultured Mediterraneibacter sp. | reverse complement strand
CCGCGCCATTCGCAAAGCCGCACTGACGTGCTTACCGCGTCTGAACTGTTACTCACATCCCGCGGAATCTGTCATAACGCTTTGCCGTCAGTTCGTCTGCGCTGTACTCTGCATGGTTTTCCAGAAACGCGGCGATCCGTCCGTCCAGATCCTCACACACGCCTTCCATTTTTTCATCCGTGAACTCTTCCGGCTCCGGGATCACCTGCTCGATAATGCCAAGGAGTTTCAGATCCCCTGCCGTCAGCTTCATGACTTCAGCGGCCTCGCCGGCTCTCTTGCTGTCTTTCCAGAGAATGCTCGCGAATCCCTCCGGCGAGAGAACGGAGTAAACGGCATTTTCAAGCATCCACACCTCATCCGCGACAGCCATGGCAAGAGCGCCGCCGCTTCCGCCCTCGCCGATCACGACGGAGAGCACCGGAACTTTCAGGCCGGAAAGTTCAAACAGATTTCTGGCAATGGCTTCTCCCTGACCTCTCTCTTCCGCTTCCAGTCCGCAGAACGCGCCCGGCGTATCTACAAAACAGATGACCGGACGACCGAATTTTTCAGCCTGCTTCATGAGACGGAGCGCCTTACGGTACCCGTCCGGCGACGGCATGGAGAAATTGCGGTCCAGATTCTCTTTTGTCGTCTTCCCCTTTGCCTGAGCGATCACAGTCACGGGAATTCCGTGGAAATACGCGATCCCCCCGACAATGGCATGGTCGTCTTTATAATAGCGGTCTCCGTGCAGTTCCATAAAATCCGTAAACAGAGCGTCAATATAGTCTGTTCCCACAGGACGGTCTTTCTTTCTGGAAATCTGCACTCGTTCCCAGGCATCCGGCGAAACCCTGTTCTGTTCTTTAACCGTCTCCGTCTGATCATCCGTATTCTGCTTCGCGGCATCCTTAAGGACTGCCTTTATTTCTGAAATATCAGCCGTCCCATGTATCTTCAGGATCTGAGCGAGTACGTCTTTTAACTCCTCTCTCTCTACAATGCGGTCCACAAAACCGTGATCCAGAAGGAACTCGGAACGCTGAAATCCTTTCGGCAGTTTCTGCCCGATGGTCTGCTCGATCACACGCGGACCCGCAAATCCGATCAATGCGTTAGGCTCTGCCAGAATGATATCTCCCAGCATGGCGAAACTTGCCGTCACACCGCCGGTAGTAGGATCTGTCAGCACGGATACATAGAGCTGACCGGCGTCACTGTGTTTCTTAAGCGCCGCCGATGTCTTGGCCATCTGCATCAGGGACACGATTCCCTCCTGCATGCGCGCGCCGCCGGAACAGGTAAAGATGATCACGGGAAGTTTCTCCTCTGTGGCTCTCTCCACCGCCCTTGTGATCTTCTCTCCCACGATCCGGCCCATGCTTGCCATCATGAATCTTCCGTCACAGACACCGACTACAGCCGGATTTCCATTGATCAGGACTTTCCCCGTCACAACCGCCTCATTTAAATCCGTCCGCTCTTTTAAGTGGTTGATCTTGTCCTCGTATCCTTTAAAATCCAGAGGATTGACGAATTCCATCTCCTTATCCCACTCTTCAAAAGAGCCCTCGTCGGCGATCATCTCGATCCGTCTGTATGCATGCACCCGGAAATATCCGCGGCACTTCGGACAGATATAATATCCGTTCTTCACATCCTCCGCAATGATGGCTGCTCCGCACTTGTTACATTTGCGCAGAAGTCCCGTCGGCACTTCCGGGCGGGAATTCCGCAGAGAAATATAATGAGATCTGCCGCTTGTCTTTTTAAACATATCTTTCAGATTCATCTGAGATTACCTCCTGATATTGCCTGATTGCCCTGACAGATGATAACAGTTCGGCATGCGCCATTCGCAAAACCGCACTGTCACTCCAAATGCTCAATAAACTCAATATCAATATTTCCTGATATAAAATCCGGGTGATTCAATATCTCATACTGATAATCTACGTTGGTATCAATCCCCTCTATGATCACTTCGCCGAGGGCGCTGCGCATCTTGCGGATAGCCTCGTTTCTGTTCTTCGCGTGTACGATCAGCTTTGCCAGCATAGAGTCGTAATACGGCGGAACTGTATAGCCGCTGTAGATCGCGGAGTCAATGCGGACTCCCTTACCGCCCGGCAGATACATATCCGTGATCGTTCCGGGGGACGGACGGAAATTCTTCGCCGGATTCTCCGCGTTAATTCGGCATTCGATGGCGTGTCCCGTGATACGGACATCCTCCTGTCTGTAACTCAAAGCTCTTCCGTCTGCGATACGGATCTGTTCTTTGATCAGATCGATACCTGTCACCCACTCAGTAACGGGGTGCTCTACCTGGATTCTTGTGTTCATCTCCATGAAGTAGAAATTATTATTCTTCTCCAGCAGGAATTCGATCGTTCCCGCGTTTGTGTAATGGGCCGCTTTCGCCGCTTTCACCGCCGCTTCGCCCATCTTCTCACGCAGCTGTGGAGTAAGAGCGGCAGAGGGTGATTCTTCGATCATTTTCTGGTGATTTCTCTGGATCGAACAGTCACGCTCCCCGAGATGGATCACATTGCCATGCTCATCTGCAAGGATCTGGAACTCGATATGACGGGGATGCTGAACAAAGTGCTCGATATACATCGTATTATCGCCAAATGCCATCTGCGCCTCTTTCTGCGCCGTGTTAAAGCTGTTCTCGAACTCTTCCGGCGTCTGCGCCACGCGCATACCTTTTCCGCCGCCGCCGAGCGCCGCTTTAACGATGACCGGATAGCCGATCTCGGCCGCGATTCCGGCTCCTTCTTCCGCGTCATAGATGGGATCTTTGCTTCCCGGAATGACCGGAACGCCCGCGGCCATCATCGTATTTCTTGCCTCGGATTTATTCCCGAGACTCTGGATGACCTGAGATTTCGGTCCGATAAATGTAATGTTGCACTGTTCACACAGCTCTGCGAACCTGCTGTTCTCAGAAAGGAAACCGAATCCCGGATGTATGGCGTCCGCTCCGGAAATCAGCGTTGCGCTGATGATATTCTGCATATTCAGATAGCTCTCGGAAGAGGGCGCCGGTCCGATGCATACGGCCTCGTCAGCGAGCTGTGTATGGAGAGCGTCACGGTCTGCCTCTGAATAGACCGCAACTGTCTCGATCCCCATCTCCCTGCAGGCACGGATAATACGTACGGCAATTTCTCCGCGGTTTGCGATCAATACTTTTCCTATCATCTCTTATTTACTCTCCTACCATAAATGTCAGCTCCGCACTGACAACTACCTTTCCGTCTACATAAGCTGTCGCCTGGCCGACTCCGACCGGTCCCTTGCTCTTAATAATCTTTGTCTCAAGCTTCAGTGTATCTCCCGGGAATACCATGCCTTTAAAACGGCATTTCTGAACGCCGCCGAAGAACGCGATCTTCCCTTTGTTCTCCGGCATGCTCAAGATCGCGACCGCTCCGGTCTGGGCGAGTGCCTCGAGGATGAGTACGCCCGGCATTACTGCCTTCTGCGGGAAATGTCCGCGGAAAAAGTCCTCTCTGTATGTCACTGCTTTATACCCCACCGCATACTGTCCCGGTTCGTAATCCTCGATCCTGTCGAGAAGGAGAAACGGATGTCTGTGGGGGATGATCTCCTGGATCTGTTCTACATTTAAACTGTTCATGATTCTGCTTCCTTTCTGCCGCGCCCTACGTGCGCGGTGTATGGCTGCTGCCATATGCTACGCATGCTCCTGTCTTCCGTCCGCATGCTTACAGCTCGATTCCGCTGCTTTGCAGCTTCATCTCGCTGTATGGCTGCCGCCATATGCCACGGGTCAGAACGCTGTCGGCAGACAAGCCTGCCACAGCGTTCTGCTCCGTGGCGCATGCGGACTTAGCCTATTACAAAGAGCGGCTGGCCGAATTCTACGCCCTGACCGTTTTCTGCAAGTATCTCTTTTACTGTTCCTGTATAATCGCTTTCGATCTCGTTCATCAGCTTCATTGCTTCTACGATCGCGAGAACCTGACCCTCTTTTACGCTGTCGCCTACTTTTACGAAAGGCTCCGCGTCCTCGGCCGGAGCCGCGTAGAATGTGCCGACAAGGGGTGATTTTACAATATTGCCTGCAGGCATATCGTTTCCGGCTGCTGCCGGTGCTTCTGCATCTGCTGTGCCGCCGGCCGCCTGAGCCTCTGCTGCCGCCGGAACCGGGGCGGATGCCGCGGGCATCACCGCGGGTGTGATCACAGGAGCTGCCACCGGAGCTGCGGGAGCCGGTACCTGTACGATCTTGTCACTTGTTTTCTTGAGAGACAGCTTTACTCCGCCTTCTTCGTATTTGAACTCTGTAAGTTCAGAGTCTGAAACAGCTTTTACTAATTCCAATACCTGTTCAACTTTCATTGCACGCACCTCTTACTCTTCAAACTTCCTGACCAACAGTGTCGCATTATGGCCGCCGAATCCCAGGGAATTCGTCAGCACACAGTTCACGTCTTTCTCTGCCGGCGCGCCGACTGTATAATTCAGGTCGCACTCCGGATCCACATTCTCTGTCCCTACTGTCTGATGGATAAAACCGTCCCGGATCGTCTTGACACATGTCACAAACTCTACGCCGCCCGCGGCGCCGAGCAGATGTCCGATCATGGATTTTGTAGAGTTGACAGAAACATTTTTCGCCGCATCGCCAAGCGCGAACTTGATCGCTTTCGTCTCGAACAGATCGTTGTGGTGTGTGCTTGTTCCATGAGCATTAATATAATCAATCTGTTCCGGAGACACACCGGCTTCTTCCATGGCAAGTTTCATCGCCATCCCGGCGCCTTCTCCGTCCTCAGCCGGGGAAGTGATATGATATGCGTCGCCTGTAGCCCCATAGCCCGCAAGCTCCGCGTAAATGCGCGCGCCTCTCGCTTTCGCGTGTTCCAGCTCTTCGAGGACAACAATACCCGCGCCCTCGCCGAGCACAAAGCCGTCTCTGTCCTGATCAAACGGACGGGAAGCTTTCATCGGATCCGGGTTTAAGGAAAGCGCTGTCAGCGCCGTGAATCCCGCAATCCCGGTCGGGCAGATTGCCGCCTCTGTCCCGCCTGCCACCATTACGTCGGCGTCGCCATACTGGATCGCGCGCAGCGCGTCGCCGATACAATGTGTTCCGGACGCGCACGCTGTAACGACGTTTGTACATTTTCCTTTCAGTCCGAGCTGGATGGAAATATTTCCTGCCGCCATGTTTGAGATCATCAGCGGAACCATCAGCGGATGTACTCTGCTCGGGCCCTTTGTGATGATCTTCTCATAATTTGTCTCTACGCACTGAAGGCTTCCGATACCGGAGCCCACGATCACGCCGACTCTGTAAGGATCCTCATTCTCCATATTGATGCCGGCGTCGTCAAACGCCTCTTTCGCGGCAGCCACCGCATACCGGGAAAACGGCTCCATCCTCTTGGCTGCTTTCGCATCCATACGCTCTTTCGCGACAAAACCCTTTACCTCAGCCGCGATCTTAACTTTAAAATCAGAAGCGTCAAACTTCGTGATCGGTCCGATCCCGACCTTGCCTTCTTTAATACCGGTCCAGAACTCATCCACTGTATTTCCGATCGGCGTCACAGCCCCAAGCCCGGTCACTACAACTCTTCTCTTCTCCATATCTGAATCTATCCCTTTCCGAGACAGAGATTTCCATCCGTCTCTTCCAAAACATACTGTCTCACGCGGTCCTGCTTTCCGCAGGATCACGCTCCCCTTTCACATCAGCTTCCGCTGCGTTCCGGCACGAGTGAAAGCGCGTCCGCAGAAATCTGCATGCGCCTTTCTTTCTCGCGATGCAGGTCTCACTTAAATCACATCGCCATTCCGCCGTCTACATTCAGTACCTGTCCTGTAATATACCGTGCCCCGTCGCCTGCCAGAAATGCCGCCGCGTTCGCAATGTCTTCCGTCTCGCCGAATTTTCCCAGCGGGATCTGCGCCACAGCGCCCTCTTTTACTTTATCGGAAAGCACTTCCGTCATCTCTGTATTAACGAATCCCGGCGCGATCGCGTTTACCGTGATCCCGCGGCTTGCCAGCTCTCTTGCCGCAGATTTTGTCAGTCCGATCACCCCCGCCTTTGACGCGGAATAGTTTGCCTGCCCGGCGTTTCCGAGCACTCCGGATACAGACGCCATATTGATGATGCGTCCGCCGCGCTGTCTGATCATCTGGCGCGCTGCGAAACGGATACAGTTAAATGTTCCTTTCAGGTTCGTGTCGAGAACCGCGTCATAGTCTTCCTCTGTCATCTTCATGAGCAGGCCGTCCCTTGTGATACCTGCGTTATTTACGAGGATATCCACTCTTCCGAATGTGGAGATGATCTCTTTGAACATCTCCTCGCATGCATGAAAATCAGATACATTGCACTGTCTGATCTCAGCCGTTCCGCCGTTGTCCTCGATCTCTTTTTTTACTTCTTCCGCTCGCTCTTTCGAACCGTTATAGTTGATCACTACTGCCGCGCCCTCAGATGCAAGCTTTATGGCGACCGCTCTTCCGATTCCTCTGGAAGCGCCTGTTACTACAGCAACTTTTCCCTTTAACATAACTCACTTACCACCTTGTCTACATCTTCCCATGTGCCGACATTGTATACTTTCACGTCACGGTTGATCTTGCGCATGAATCCTGCCAGCGTCCTGCCCGGCCCGATCTCTACGAATGTATCTACTCCGTCGGCGATCATATTCTCCACGCTCTGCTGCCAGCGCACGGATGAAGCCACCTGTTTTGCCAGAAGCGCTTTTGTCTCGGAGATGTCTGTCACATATTCTGCCGTTACATTTGTCACATAAGGTATTTCAAGCTCGGAAAGCTGTACGCCCGCAAGCACCTGTCCCAGCTCTCTTCCCGCTTCTTCCAGCATCGGAGAGTGGAACGGGCCGCTTACATTCAGCGGCATTACTCTCTTTGCTCCGGCGGCTTTGAGCTCCTCGGAAGCTTTCTCCACGCTCTCTTTCCATCCTGTGATAACAATCTGGCCCGGACAGTTGTAATTGGCGATCGTAACGCCGTCGATCGGATCGACGACTTTCTCGATGTCCCCGCCTTTCATACCCAGCACTGCCGCCATTGTCCCTTTTCCGCCCGGCACCGCGTTCTGCATAAGGATACCGCGCTTTCTCACTGTCGTGATGGCGTCCTCCGTGCTCATGCCGCCTGCGGATGCGACCGCGCAGTACTCGCCAAGGCTCAGTCCTGCCGTCACATCGGCTTTTAAGCCCCGCTCTCTCAACACATGTTCCATTGCCATGCAGACAGTCACAAGCGCTGCCTGCGTATACTCTGTCTGGTCCAGCTTATCATTTTCTTCAAAGCATAATGCTTTCATATCTATGTCCAGCAGTTCCGTCGCCTTGTCGATGACTTCCCTTGCCGTTTCACTCTGTTCATAAAAATCTTTGCCCATTCCGGCTTTCTGTGCTCCCTGTCCCGGGAACATAAACGCGGTCTTACTCATAGAAACCTTTGCCTCCGATCAGATCATCCGTCTCTTTTACAAGTTTCCGGATCAGATCATGGCATGACATCTTTTCTTTGACCATACCCGCGATCTGTCCTGCCATCACGCTTCCTGTCTTCACATCGCCGTCTACGACCGCGCGTCTCAATCCGCCCAGTGTCAGGAGCTCCAGCTCCTCAAACGGCGCGCCTTCCTGTTCTTTCTGTAAATATTCTTTTGTCATCCGGTTTCTCAGGGCGCGTACCGGATGTCCCGTCGAACGTCCCGTTACCCTTGAGTCGATATCTCTTGCCTTGATGATCATGTCTTTATAATTTTCATGAACCTGAGATTCATTCGTAACCACAAAGTGAGTTCCCATCTGCACGCCCCGGGCGCCGAGCATAAATGCCGCCGCGATCCCTCTTCCGTCGGCAATGCCGCCCGCTGCGATGACCGGGATATTCACTGCATCTACGACCTGCGGTACAAGTACCATTGTCGTATTCTCACCGATGTGTCCGCCTGCCTCGGTTCCCTCCGCGACGAGCGCGTCAGCTCCGCATCTCTCCATGCGCTTCGCGAGCGCGACAGATGCGACGACCGGGATTACCTTGACTCCGGCTTCTTTCCACATCTTCATATATTTCTCCGGAGAACCCGCGCCTGTCGTAACGACTTTCACGCCTTCCTCCACGATAACCTTTGCCACGTCGTCCGCGTACGGACTCATGAGCATGATATTTACTCCAAATGGCTTGTCAGTGAGTTTCTTCGCCTCTCTGACCTGATCACGCACCCAGTCGGCCGGCGCACTCGCAGCACCGATCAGTCCCAAGCCGCCGGCTTCGGATACGGCGGCTGCGAGATGATACTCAGCAACCCATGCCATTCCTCCCTGAATGATCGGATATTCAATTCCTAATAATTCGGTTACTTTTGTTTTCATACTCTACAACCTTTCTTTCTCTGAAATGAATTTCTTCTGAAAATTGAATCCGTCTTATTTGTGTGCTTCAAGATATTTTACAACATCGCCGATCGTGTTGATCTGCTCCAGATCCTCAGACGGGATCTCAACGTCGAACTCTTCCTCAAATGCCATTACCATTTCAAACAGATCCAGGGAGTCAGCTCCAAGATCTTCTTTGAAAGACGTCTCCTCTGTAAGTGTGTCAACGTCTGCGCTTAATGAGTCTGCTACGATTTCTTTAATCTTTTCTAACATGGTTTCTTTTTCCTTCCTTACTTGAAATATTTCCCTTTTAGGGATTGTATTGCTCCTCCATGCGGAGAGAATCTATTGTAATCCGGCTCTGCCGGAGATTACCGTGATGTGCCGGGCTGTTGCCAATTTGTCTGCTACCAATCAAAAAGAGTTGCCGCCCAGGTAAGCCCTGCGCCGAACCCTGCCATCATGATCTTCTGTCCTTTTTCGAACATTCCCTTTCGGTTCATTTCATCAATGAGGATCGGCACTGTTGCTGCGTAA
>CAZJRY010000058.1:0-393 GCA_964548625.1 uncultured Mediterraneibacter sp. | reverse complement strand
GCCTCGATGATCCTCCTGATTGCCTGATGGAGAACGAAATAATCAATCTCGTCAAGCGAGTTCCCCGTTTCTTCCAGGACTTCCTCTATAATTTCAGGTACTTTGCGGACAGCAAATTTAAACACTCCCTGCCCGTCCATATGGATGTAAGATTCTTTCACTGCATCAGGCCCCAGCTCTTTTTCCCATTTCTTACGGTGTCTGCTAAGTCCCGTCAAAGCCGGACCTTTCACGCCGTCCGAATGAGCCGCCATGTGTACCGGACTTCCTTCTTCCGCTTTCAAAAGAACCGCTCCGGCGCCGTCTCCGAACAGGATACATGTACTCCTGTCTGTCCAGTCGATCATATTGCTCATACTCTCTGCGCCGATCACCATAACTGTCCGGCAAAAG
>CAZJRY010000057.1:6517-14159 GCA_964548625.1 uncultured Mediterraneibacter sp. | reverse complement strand
CTGTTATAATAAACATATACAGTCTGACGGTACTGTAAAAAAGAGGCAAGAAGAGAGGGAGTGTCATGGAGTATAAGGTTACCGGATATAAGCCGGAAAAATTATTTCATTTTTTTGAAGAAGTCTGTGCCATACCGAGAGGATCAGGCAACGAGAAAGGGATCAGCGACTTCCTTGTAAAGTTTGCAAAAGACAGAAATCTGTGGGTATATCAGGATGACAGCTATAATGTGATCATCAAAAAAGGCGGAAGCAAAGGAGCGGAAGATAAAGACCCTGTCATGCTTCAGGGACACATCGATATGGTGTGCGACAAGCGTGCAGGAGTAGAGCATGATTTTGAGAAAGAGGGGATCGACCTCGTACTCAAAGACGGCGTACTCTCGGCAAACGGTACTACATTGGGCGCCGACAACGGTGTCGCGGTCGCGCTTATGATGATGGTGCTGGATGATGAGGACATCAAGCATCCGCCGGTCGAGTGTGTGTTCACGACAGGAGAAGAAGTGGGCTTAAACGGCGCGCAGGCGCTGGATAAATCCCTGATCACTGCCCGCACGATGATCAATATGGATTCAGAGGAAGAGGGCGTCGCGACCATAAGCTGCGCAGGCGGTTTAAGAGTTCAGCTCACAAGACCTGTAGAAAGGATCAAAGCAGAGGGAACGCCGGTACAGATCAGGATCGGGGGACTTCTGGGCGGACACTCGGGCACAGATATCGATAAAGAGCGCCAGAACGCAAATATCCTGATGGCGCGGATGGTTGAGCGCCTGATGAAAAATACAGACGGAAAACTTGTCACATTTGCAGGTGGAACTAAGGACAATGCCATAACGAGAGAGTGTGAGGCGTCTCTGATCTATACGGAGAAGGCTGTGGCGGAGAAAGCCGAGAAACTTGCCTGTGAACTTGCCGAAACATTTTCAGAGGAGATCTCCCCTTTCGAACCTGATTTCGAATGCGAGATTTCCGTGGAAGAGGGACAGAGCGTATCCGCGCTGAAAGATGAGGACGCGAAAGCATTTGTAAGCGCGATCCGCCTCGCCCCGAACGGAGTGTACAGACGCAACATCATAATGGACGGTTTTGTAGTCGTGTCGTCCAATATGGGCGTAGTAAGAGCGGACGGGAAAGAGCTCGTGATCGTTGTATCCCCGCGTTCTTCCGTGGCTTCTCTTCAGGAGGATACAAAAGAGAGACTTGCCCTCCTGGCGGACACATTCGGATTTGCCATTGATTACAGCGGCGAGTATCCGGGCTGGGATTACAAGGAAGATTCCGGGATCCGCGAAGTATTTGCAGAGAGTTACCGGGGGCTTTTCGGAAAAGAGCTTAGACTGGAAGCGCTGCACGCGGGACTTGAGTGCGGCATCTTCTCAGAGGCGCTGCCGGGCCTGGACGCGATCGCGGTCGGGCCGACGCTCTACAACGTGCATACACCGGACGAAAATATACCGCTGGATTCTTTTGAGCGGTTCTATGAACTGCTGAAAGATGTACTCGCAAGACTGGCCGTGTAGTTCCGGCGTCAGGGAGGAAAGACATGAATACATTTTATATAGAACTCAGGAATGCTCTGGAAAGTTCGAAAGGCGATATCTGGGCGGAGACTGTCCTGACAGGGGAACACGCGGGGGATAAGAGACTGCTTGCAGCCCCCGGCAAGAGCGGGATGGAAAGCTGTGAGAGCGTCCGGGAAAGTGAAAGAGTCTTCAGGGAAAGGATCTGCCGCACCCCCAAACTGATCATCTGCGGGGCGGGACATGTGTCCATACCAATCATCCGTATAGGGAAAATGCTGGGCTTTGTTGTCACAGTCATAGAAGACCGGCCGAAGTTCGCAGACAATGCGAGAGTGGCAGGGGCGGATCAGGTATTCTGTGTGCCGTTTCAGGAAGGGCTGGCGGATATCCCCGGCGATTCCGATTCGTGGTTCGTGATCGTGACGAGGGGGCACCGGTATGATACGGAGTGCCTTGAAGTTATATTGCAGAAGCAGTATGCCTACGCGGGAATGATGGGAAGCAGGCGGCGGGTCGCGATCGTAAAGGAGCAGCTTGAAGAAAAAGGGATAAGCCGTGAAGTGCTGGACGCTGTCCATACGCCGATCGGACTGAAGATCGGGGCGGAGACGCCCGAGGAGATCGCCGTGTCAGTCATGGCAGAGATCATACAGGTAAAGAACGCCCGGAGTGAAGAGGGCGGAGGAAAAGCAGGCGGTTATTCCGATGAGATGCTTTCCTGTATTCTCGATACAGAAGACAGCAGGGATAACACCGGAGTGCAGAAGAAAGTCCTTGCAACGATCATTTCACGCAAAGGTTCCGCACCCCGCAGCGTGGGAACGAAGATGCTCATTCTCGAAGACGGAACAACTGTGGATACGATCGGCGGCGGATGCGTGGAGAGCGAGATCATACAGAAAGCGCTCATCATGATGCGTACGGATACGCCGGACTTTCAGATCTGCACAGTGGATATGACGGCTGATCAGGCAGAGGACGAGGGGATGGTCTGCGGCGGAGTCGTGGAAGTGATGCTTGAGAGGGTATAAAGACGGATAAATTTACAGAGCTGCAGTCTGCAAATAGAGCGGCGAATGTATCTTGATCAAAAAGCCGATTAAATATTGACACACCTTTTCCATGGTGCTACTCTATTTGCATAGAGAAAATACCGCGTACTTATATAGGTTCATAATCGGGTGAACGTCTCTACCAGCCGCCGGAAACGGCTGACTATAAGTATGCCGGAGAGATGAGCGCGTCATCCGGTATATGAGAGAGGAGGCATGACCTGATGAATGAACCTGTTTTTATTTTAAAAGGAAATATTGTTTACAGTAAAAGCCGGACAGAATTTGCCATATGTGAACACAGCTATCTTGTCTGTAAAGACGGTAAAGCAGACGGGATCTACCGGACGCTCCCGTTCCGGCTGGGAGGCAATCCGATCCGGGATTACGGAGACTGCCTGATCATTCCGGGGCTTGTGGATCTTCACATCCATGCGCCACAGTATTCCTACCGGGGGCTCGGGATGGATATGGAGCTCTTAGACTGGCTTGAAGTTAATACGTTCCCGGAGGAGGCAAAGTTCGAGAAGACGGATTATGCGGAGAAGTCCTACCGGATCTTTGTGGAAAACCTTAAGAACAGCGCTACGACGAGAGCCTGTATTTTTGCCACGGTACACCGCCCGGCAACGCTTCTTCTCATGGATATGCTGGAGAAGAGCGGGCTTGACACCTTTGTGGGTAAAGTAAATATGGACCGGAACTGCCCGGATTATATCTGTGAGGAAACTCAGGAGTCGGCAGACGAGACACTGGAGTGGATCAAGGATGTGAACCACAGAAAATATAAGAATACAAAGCCCATCCTGACGCCGCGCTTCACGCCGAGCTGTACGGATGGACTGATGGAAGAACTGAAGAAACTGCAGATGCGCTACGCTCTGCCTGTGCAGTCTCATCTGTCGGAAAATCCGGGCGAGATCCGGTGGGTGCAGGAACTCTGCCCGTGGTCGGAATTCTATGGTGACGTATACGACAGGTTCGGCCTGTTCGGAGCGGACTGCCGGACGATCATGGCGCACTGTGTATACAGCGGTGATGAAGAGATTGCGCGGATGAAAGAGAACGGCGTGTTTATCGCCCACTGCCCGGAGTCCAATATGAATGTATCATCGGGGATCGCTCCGGTCAGGAAATTCCTTGAAGCAGGACTGCGCGTGGGGATCGGAAGTGACGTGGCAGGCGGTTCCACGGAAAATCTGTTCCGCGCCATGGCGCATGCCGTACAGTCGTCAAAGCTGCGGTGGAGGCTGCAGGACGACAGTCTGGAAGCGCTGGCTGCCGAGGAAGTGTTTTATATGGCTACAAAAGGCGGCGGAGAGTTTTTCGGGAAAGTGGGAAGCTTTGAGCCGGGCTATGAATTTGACGCAGTGGTGCTGGACGACAGCCGCCTGAAGCATCCCCGGTCCCTTGATGTCAGGAGCAGGCTGGAGCGCATGATCTATCTGGCGGATGAGCGGGAGATCAGGGCAAAATATGTAAAAGGCAATGAAATCAGTCTGCCGCAAGTATAATGGAGGTGACAAAATGGAGGAGAAGGTTCACGTAACCGGAAAAAATTGTACAGAGAAGAGAGAACATGCAGTCGGAAAAAATGTGAAGCGCGTAGACGCGTTTGAAAAAGTGACCGGCCGCGCGAAGTATACGGACGATCTGTGCGATAAAAACGCCTATGTGGCAAAAGTGCTGCACGCAACGGTCGCCCACGGATATGTGAAGTCCATCGACACATCCGAGGCGGAAAAGATTCCGGGAGTGGTGAAGATCGTCACCTGCTTTGATGTGCCTGAGTATTATTTCCCGACTGCCGGACATCCGTGGTCAACCGAACCGGCCCATCAGGATGTGGCGGACCGGCTGCTCCTTGAAAAGCATGTCAGATACTACGGCGATGATGTGGCTGCCGTGGTGGCGGAAAATGAAGTGGCGGCAGCTCAGGCAGTGAGGGCCCTGAAGGTAGAATATGAAGAGCTTCCCTTTGTCCTGGACGTACATAAGGCGATGGAGGAGGGAGCGCCTCGGATCCATGAGAAATATCCGGGCAATATCCTTGCCCACACTTCAATCCGGAACGGTGATTATGAAAATGCCATAAAGGAAACGGGACTTACGAAAGTGGAGGGCTGGTATCAGACGCCGACAGTCCAGCACTGCCATATCGAGAATCCGGTCTGTTACGCCTACATGGAGCAGGGCAGGATCGTGGTCGTCACCTCGACACAGATTCCCCATATCTGCCGGCGCGTCGTCGGGCAGGCTCTCGGGATACCGTGGGGAAAGGTGCGGATCATCAAGCCGTATATCGGAGGAGGATTCGGCAATAAGCAGGACGTCCTCTATGAACCGCTCTGTGCCTATCTGACTACAGTAGTCGGCGGAAGAACCGTGAAGCTGGATACTTCAAGAGAAGAGACATTTGCGTCCACCCGTGTGCGCCATGCGATCCGTTTTCATATTATTTCCCATGTGAGACCGGACGGCACATATGCGGCGAGGAAGTTTGAGAGCTTCTCGGATCAGGGCGGCTACGCGTCCCACGGTCACAGTATTGCGGCGAAAGGGATGGGATGTTTCCCGCAGCTTTATCCCTGCCCCAATATAGAGGCGGATACATATACCGTATTTACAAATAAGACCGCGGCAGGCGCTATGAGAGGCTACGGGATCCCGCAGGCAATGTTCGCCATGGAGAGCCATACGGACGATGTGGCGAGAGCGATCGGGATGGAGCCGTATGAGTTCCGTATGAAAAATGTGATGCCGAAGGGATTTAAAGACGGTTTTTCAAAAAACGTCAACTATTATGACTCGTTCCGGGAATGCATGGAAAAAGGAAGAAAAGAGTTCGACTATGACGGAAGGCTCAGAAAATACGCGCGTCAGACAGGAGATATCCGGCGGGGCGTCGGAATGTCTGTATTCTGGTACAATACCGGCGTGTGGCCGATCTCCCTCGAGACGTCCGCCTGCCGTATGGTGCTCAATCAGGACGGCAGCATTCAGGTGCAGTCAGGCGAGACCGAGATCGGGCAGGGTGCGGATACTGCATTTGCTCAGATGGCGGCGGAGACAGTCGGCATCCCGTTTGAGATGGTCCATGTGATCTCCACTCAGGACACGGATGTAACGCCTTTCGGGACCGGAGCGTATGCGTCCAGACAGACCTACATGGCAGGATTCTCCATCCGCCAGACCGGAGAACTGCTGAAAGCGAAGATCATCGAGACCGCGCGTGAACTGACAAGACAGATGAAAGAAAATCTTGATATTATCGATGGAAATATCGTCCGGACGACGGACGGGAAGATCCTGATGTCGCTGGGTGAGCTGGCAACGGAGAAGCTGTACAGTCTGACGGACAACGGACATCTCACAGCGGAGAGCAGTTACCAGATCAAGAATAACGCGTATTCATTCGGCTGCACATTTGTCGAAGTGGAAGCAGATATACCGGGGTGCCGGGCTCAGGTGACAGATATCCTGAATGTCCACGACTGCGGACGTCTGATCAATCCGGCGCTTGCCGAAGCGCAGGTACATGGCGGCATGAGCATGGCGATCGGCTACGCGCTGTCAGAGAAGATGCTCTATGATGAGAGGACCGGCAGACCGCTGAATAATAATCTTCTGGATTATAAGCTTTCTACATTTATGGATCATCCGGACCTTCGTGCCGCGTTTATCGAGAACTACGAGCCTACCAGCGCATACGGGACGAAAGCGCTGGGAGAGCCGCCGGCCTGTTCTCCCGCTCCGGCGATCCGCAACGCGATCCTACAGGCGACAGGTGCGGCGCTGAATGAAATACCGATGCGGCCGCATCTGCTGTTTGAAAAGTTTACAGAGGCAGGACTGATCTGAGATACGACAAAGTCGGGTGTCTGACGGGACACCGGAAAAGAGGTGAAAGACTATGTATGATATAAAGGCATTGCATGAGGCGAGGAGCGTGGACGATGCAGCCAGGCTGCTTCAGGAGTATCCGCAGGCTCAGATCATCGCGGGCGGAAGCGACGTGCTTGTCCAGATGCGGGAAGGAAAGCGCGCGGGCGCGGAGCTGGTGAGTATATACGGGCTGGATGAACTGCGCGGCGTGACGATGGAAGAGGACGGAACGGTCAGGATCGGATCTCTGACCAGTTTCTCCCATATTACGAAAGATCCGGTTATCCGGAAATATATCAGCGTTCTCGGTGAGGCAGTGGATATGGTGGGCGGTCCCCAGATCCGGAACATCGGGACCATCGGAGGAAACACCTGCAATGGAGTGACCTCGGCAGACTCGGCGTCCACCCTGTTCGCATGGGACGCTGTGATCGAGCTGACAGGGCCGGACGGGATCAGGAGGATTCCGATCAAAGACTTTTATATCAAGGCAGGAAAAGTAGATTTAAGACCGGGCGAGATACAGACAGGTATCCTGATCCCGGGAGAAGCTTATGAAGGGTATGAAGGCTGCTATATCAAATATGCCATGAGAAATGCAATGGATATCGCGACTCTGGGATGCTCTGTAAATGTAAAACTTTCAGATGATAAGAAGATATTTACGGATATCCGCATTGCCTACGGCGTGGCAGGACCCGTTCCCATGCGTGCCGTCCATGCAGAGGCAGCAGGCAGAGGACTTGAAGTGACAGGGGAGAACATTGAGAAGATCGGAGATACGGTGCTCGAGGACGTAACGCCCCGCGACAGTTGGAGGGCGAGCAAGGCATTCCGGGAGCATATTTCCAAACTCCTGTGCAGGAGAGCGCTGAGAGAAGCGGTCAGAAGAGCAGGAGGCATGATTCCGGAAGAAGGACCGGCGGTCCCGGGCAGTGAACATGCCGGAAACATGGAGAGGAAAGAACCGACGAAAGCGGCACCGGAATTGCATTCTCCAGAGGGATCAGGGGCTGCCCGCCATACGATTATGACAGATTCCGAGAGCGGAAAGCAGTATAAACTCGTCCGCTGCCGCATCAACGGTGTGGAACGTGAGACCATGGTGGATGTACGGGCTTCCCTCACGGATATGCTGCGGAATGATTATTCCCTGACCAGCGTCAAGAAAGGCTGCGA
>CAZJRY010000057.1:0-6417 GCA_964548625.1 uncultured Mediterraneibacter sp. | reverse complement strand
GCTGTGGAGATCCTTGAGAGCGGAAAAGAATACACAAGAGATGAGCTGAGAAAGCTGTTATCGGGCCATCTGTGCAGATGTACAGGATACGAAAATATCCTGAATGCCGTGGAGAAGACGATGAAGAAGCGGCTCGGAAAGCTGCAATAAAAATGAGGACATCCGTTCAGTAAATGTATAACTGTCGGATGTCCTCATTTTATATTGCATGCGATTGTCAGTTATCTGTTTCTAAAGATGGATTCGTGTCCCGGTCTTGCCGAGTATTCCGTCTTTTGCTTTCTCAAGCAGGGTGATGAGCGCCTGTCTTCCCGGTTTGGATCCTGCGAAATCTACGGCTGCCTGAACTTTCGGAAGCATGGAACCCGGCGCGAAATGCCCTTCGTCTATGTACCGATTCGCCTCGGCGACTGTGATGTCGTCCAGCCATTTTTCATCCGGCTTTCCGTAATTGATAGCAGCTTTCTCAACGGCGGTCAGGATGATAAGGAAATCGGCGTCCAGCTCTTTTGCCATAAGGCAGCTCGCGAAGTCCTTGTCGATGACGGCGCTTGCGCCTTTTAAGTGATTGCCCTGACGTGTGACGGGGATACCGCCGCCGCCGCAGGCAATGACTACGTCTCCGGAATCCACCATGTTGCGGATCGTTCCGATCTCGATGATCTCCTGAGGTTTCGGGGAGGCGACCACACGGCGGTAGCCGCGGCCTGCGTCTTCTTTCATGATATAGTCATATTTTTCTTCCATCATATCAGCCTGCTCTTTTGTCATGAAACGGCCGATCGGCTTGGACGGATGGTCAAATGCCGGATCATCGGGATCGACACGCACCTGCGTGATCATGGTCGCCACCGGGATATCCTTGATCCCTCTGTTTAAGAGCTCTTCACGGAGCGCGTTCTGCAGGTCATAACCGATATATGCCTGGCTCATGGCGACACAGACAGAAAGCGGCGTGTTCGGCTGCTGCGGATCTTCATGGGTGAGGGCGAGCATAGCGTTGTTGACCATGCCCACCTGAGGTCCGTTTCCGTGAGCGACCACGACCTCGCATCCTTCCTGTATCAGATCGACGATAGCGCGGGAAGTGATCTTGACGGCCTTCATCTGCTCCGGCAGAGTATTGCCGAGGGCGTTTCCGCCCAGAGCAATCACGATACGTTTTTTCTTTTCCATAAACTGCCTCCCGGGATCAATCCTCTTTCACTGCGGCGATAGCTTCTACTTCGCAGAGCACTCCCTTCGGAAGAGCTTTGACAGCGACGCAGGAGCGGGCCGGTTTGCCGGTGAAGTATTTCGCGTAGACTTCATTGAAGGCCGCAAAGTCAGCCATATCCGCGAGGAAGCAGGTTGTCTTTACAACGTCTGTAAACGCGGCTCCCTGACTTTCCAGAAGAGCGCCTACATTTTTCATAACCTGTTCCGCCTGCTCTTCGATGGTGGTACCGACTACTTCGCCGGTCTCCGGTGAGAGCGGGATCTGTCCGGAGAAAAATGCGATCCCGTTCAGGACGATTCCCTGTGAGTACGGTCCGATTGCCGCAGGTGCGTTTTTTGTGTCAACATATTTTAACATGATGTAAATACCTCCTATTTTTATTTAAAAATCCTCGGTGTTCCTTTTTCTTCCAGTTTTCTGAGAATGTCAGCCGGATCTGCGAATTTCGCGAGGAAGATCATAGCTGCGATGATGTACGGTTTGTAGCTTGCCTCTTTGTAGAGCGGATCTCTGTAGCGGTCGAACACGCTCGCGTCAACCTCGCCTTCCTCACAGCTTACGCCCGTGATATCGGCGGGCAGGCAGTGCATATAGAGTGCTTTGCCGTCTTTTGTAGTCTTCATCAGTTCCTCTGTGCACGCCCAGTCTTTGTGCTGCGCGTTCTGCGCGAGGAGCTCTTTCTCCAACTCTTTGATGCCATCGAAGTCTCTGTTGCCGTACAGCTCTGTACGTTTCTCCATAGCCGCGAACGGAGCCCAGCTCTTCGGATAAACGATATCGGCGTCTTTGAATGCCTCTGCCATATTGTTTGTCTTTGTGAATGTACCGCCGGATTTCTCCGCGTTCTCGGCAGCGACAGCCTCAACTTCCGGGAATACCTCATATCCTTCCGGATGTGCCAGCACAACGTCCATTCCGAAACGAGTCATCAGTCCGATGATCCCCTGTGGAACGGAGAGCGGCTTTCCGTAGGACGGAGAGTAAGCCCATGACATTGCGATCTTTTTGCCTTTCAGATTCTCGACTCCGCCGAACTCATGGATGATGTGAAGCATATCAGCCATTGCCTGTGTCGGGTGGTCGATGTCGCACTGCAGGTTGACAAGCGTCGGTTTCTGCTCAAGGATGCCGTCTTTGTTTCCCTGTGTCACGGCGTCAACCACTTCATGCATATAAGCGTTTCCTTTGCCGATGTACATATCGTCGCGGATGCCGATAACGTCTGCCATGAAAGAGATCATGTTTGCTGTCTCGCGGACAGTCTCGCCGTGAGCGACCTGAGATTTTCCCTCGTCCAGATCCTGAACCTCAAGACCTAACAGGTTGCATGCGGATGCAAATGAGAAACGGGTACGTGTGGAGTTGTCGCGGAACAGTGAGATTCCGAGGCCGCTCTCGAATACTTTTGTGGAGATATTGTTTTCTCTCATGTAGCGGAGAGCGTCGGCTACTGTGAATACAGCTTCCAGCTCGTCGTCTGTCTTCTCCCATGTCAGGAAGAAATCTCCGTTGTACATATCCTTAAAGTTCAGGGCGTTCAGTTTGTCGATATAATCCTGTAAAGTTTTCATGTTGTTTTTTCCTCCTTGATATTTATTCGCAGTAGCAGTTCGGCAGCGCCGCATATACGGCAGCGCATGTTACAAGATCCTGTTTCCAAGTCTTCTCATTCGGGGCGTGTGCCTGAGCCTCAGCGCCCGGTCCGAATCCGATGCACGGGATTCCGTTTCTTCCCATGATGGACACGCCGTTTGTGGAGAATGTCCATTTGTCTGTAAGCGGACGGCTCTGACGCATTTCCAGTGTCTCGGGAGCGCCGATCCTCTTGTCTCCGTAGAGAGAAGTGTATGCTTTCTCAAGCGCTTTTGTCACTTTGTGGTCTTTCGGGATCGCCCATGTCGGGAAGTAGCATTCAATCTCGTACACGCATCCTGTGTAGGACGGACGGTCATAGTTGTACATGGATACGACCACATCGTCGCCGTATTTCCGTACGCTCGGCAGAGCGCGGATCTCATCCAGGCAGCTCTCCCATGTCTCGCCGAATGTCATGCGGCGGTCAAGTGATACCGCGCAGGAATCGGCAACCGCGCAGCGGCTCGGGGATGTGTAGAAGATCTGGGATACGGTAACTGTACCGCGTCCGAGGAAACGGGCTTCCTCCCAGTCCGGATTGTATTTCGGGTTCAGCATTTTCACAAGACCTTTGATCTCTGTCCCGTCTGCGTCGTCGTTCTCGTTGAGCGCGCGCACATCCTGAAGAATGTCGGCCATCTTGTAGATCGCGTTGTCCCCGCGTTCCGGAGCGGAACCGTGGCAGGATACGCCCTTGACGTCGATGCGGATCTCCATGCGTCCGCGCTGTCCGCGGTAAATACCGCCGTCTGTCGGCTCAGTGGATACGACAAATTCCGGACGGATCTTGTCTTCATTGATGATGTACTGCCAGCACAGACCGTCGCAGTCCTCTTCCTGAACGGTTCCGACGACCATGATCTTACAGCCTTCCGGGATCAGGTCCATGTCTTTCATGATCCTTGCGCCGTAGACCGCGGATACCAGTCCGCCGCACTGGTCGGACACACCGCGTCCGCCGATTTCCGTGTCGTTCTCGTATCCCTCATACGGATCGAAGTTCCAGTTGTCGATATTTCCGATGCCTACTGTGTCGATATGCGCGTCGTATGCGATGATCTTATCACCCGTCCCCATGTAGCCGATGACATTTCCCTGAGGATCGATCACGACCTCGTCAAAGTCAAGTTTTTTCATCTCGGCGGCAATCGTGTCGATGTGCGCTTTCTCATCGCAGCTCTCGCCGGGATTCTTTACGATAGCGCGGAGAAAAGCGGTCATGTCTTTCTGATACCCCTGTGCAGCCTCTTTGATTTTGTTGAAATCCATAGTTTTGATCTCCTTCCTTTTTGTTTACCTGTTGTTTCCGCCCCAGACGATGGATTCGTATCTCCCGGGATCTGTGTCCCCTTCTGTGGAGAAGAGGAGCACTTTTGAATTTTCATCCAGTCCGAGATGCTCTCTCAGCGGCTGATATTCGTCCATTGTCATGATGCACGCAAGTGTTCCGAAGGGCGCTGCTCCGGACTCTCCGGATGTCACCGTCTGGTCGCCTTTTACCGGAGCGGCCAGCATGCGCATGCCCCTCGCAGCCACCCAGTCGGGGGATGCGACAAATGTATCTGCGTGATTTTTCAGGATGTCCCATGAAATGGTATTCGGTTCACCGCAGGCGAGTCCTGCCATGATCGTCACCATGTCGCCGTCTACGATGCGGATATCTCCGTCTCCCGCGCAGGCGCCTTTGTACAGGCAGGCTGCGGCTTCGGCTTCCACGACGATCACTTTCGGAGGATTCTCCGGATAGCGGTTCGCGAAATATCCCTGAACGGCTCCCGCAAGAGAGCCCACGCCGGCCTGAATGAATACGTGGGTCGGACGCTCACAGTCATAGTCATGGAGCTGTTCGTCCGCTTCCATTGCCATTGTTCCGTAACCCTGCATGATCCATGAAGGAATCTCTTCATATCCGTCCCATGCGGTATCCTGAACCATGACGCCGTTTTCTGTCTTTTCCGCCATGGCATTTGCCATGCGGACGCATTCGTCATAATTGTATTCCTCGATGGTCGCCTGTGCGCCTTCCGCGAGGATATTGTCCAGTCTTGTCTGTGTGCTGCCCTTCGGCATAAGGACGACAGCTTTCTGCCCGAGTTTGTTGGCAGCCCATGCGACGCCGCGTCCGTGATTGCCGTCCGTTGCGGTAAAGAATGTAGCCTGCCCGAACTCTTTTTTCAGCTCTTCGGAAGTGAGCACGTTGTAGGGAAGCTCGGAGACGTCTTTGCCTGTCTGTTTCGCTATGTACCGCGCCATGGCAAATGAACCGCCGAGCACTTTGAAAGCATTGAGCCCGAAACGATAAGACTCATCTTTGACATACACTTCTCCCAGTCCGAGACGCGCTGCCATGTGATCCAGCTTCGCCAGCGGAGTGACGCTGTACTGCGGAAAACTCTCATGGAACGCGCGCGCTTTTCTGACCTCATCCAGACCCATTATCTTCAGGTTGGAATCCGCTGTCTTCGGCATCTTGTTCACTGCCCATTTGATCATGTCCATTGTGGAACCTCCTTGAAATATGAAATGTTATTAAGTACAATATTGAGAACATGGCCCGGTTCGATTTCACCGCGATGCGGTTCATCTCACTGTATGGCGTCCGCCATATGCCGATATCGTCATTATCTGCCGTCTGCAAGCAAGCTTGCGCGGCATATACTGCCGATTTCGGCGCATGTTCATCCTTTGTCCATGTAGCTATATAATGTAAACTTTGATATCCCCAGCAGGGATGAGATTTTATCGCCGGATTTGGTGATGAGAAATGCTCCGGCATTATTCAGATACTGTACTACGGCGACCTTATCGTCTTTGTTCATCATCGCCACAGGCCTGCCCACTTTGGCGATCGCCTGTTCGATGAGCAGATCGAGCAGCTCGGTCACATTGTGGGTGATTCTTTGAGGAGAATCTGAAGCGTCATCTTCGTGGCTGTCCTCGGGTTCGGTCTGAACCAGCCTCCGGATCGAACTCTCCGCCGCGAGCAGGGTAGTGATGTCGTAATTGATGGAAAAGATATACACGATCTTCCCTTCATCATTACGGATGTAGAGAGTGCTGGATTTCAGGATCCTGCCGTCATCGGTCTTCGTCAGATATGCGAGCCTGTCCCTTACCTTTCCGGGGTCGGATCTCAGCGTCTCCAGCACAATGCCTGACGGACCGTCGCCTGTATGGCGGTTGGAAACATGCCCGTTTTCAATATAGACGATGGATTTGCCAATGTCTTTTTTTGTCAGATCGTGGATGACGACTTCGCAGGAATTCCCGAAATGGGCCGCAAGTCCGTGCGCAAGCTGCTTGAGAAAATGAAGTTTATGCTCCATTGCTTCACCTGCCTTTTGATAGATTGTCTGTCGTGTGTCTCTAAGACCATCATAGCATAAAAAAATATAGAGTCAATACTTTTTCTAAAAATTTTTTAGATTACCTAAAAAAAAATTAGAAAAACTGTTCGGTGGAAAAATTATGTTGACAGACGTGTAAAAAAGTTATATTAACTCACGGAGCAAGGCGCTTGATTTATACGGATCAGGCGCCTTTTCACATATATAAATATCTTA
>CAZJRY010000056.1:11933-14248 GCA_964548625.1 uncultured Mediterraneibacter sp. | reverse complement strand
TCATCCCTCTCCGGCATGGAACGGATCGCGCCTTTCTTTGTCGTCACGATCGCCGCGGCCGCGTTCGCGAATGTAAGCAGCTCTCCCAGCTGATCTTCCGTGAGATTATCAAATCCATGCTCCACGATATAATTCAGGGAGCTTCCGCAGAATGTATCGCCCGCTCCTGTCGTCTCGATCGCCTTAACCGTAAATCCCGGACGCTCTACGCGCATTCCTTTATAATATGCCCTGCTTCCCTCTTTCCCCATCGTAAGGAGGATCATCGGGATATTATATTTTTCCTGCAGATATGCGATACCCTCATCATAATCTTCTTTGCCTGACACGAACTGAATTTCATTGTCCGAGATCTTCAGGATATCGCACACACCGAACCCGTATTCCATCTGCTCTTTCGCAAGATCAAGGGAAGACCAGAGCGGCTGGCGCAGATTCGGGTCAAAGGAGATAAGACATCCCGCGTCTTTCGCTGCCCGGATTGCCTTCTTCGTCGCGGCTCTCACGCCGTCATGAGTCATCGAGAGTGTGCCGAAGTGGAAAATTTTTGTCTGCGCGATAAATTCCGGGTCCACTTCCTCCTCTGTGAGCATCATATCAGCCCCCGGATTTCGGTAGAAAGAAAATTCGCGGTCTCCGTCCGGGAACGTATGTACAAATGCCAGTGTCGTGTTCACTTTTTCATCGATCACAAGATGGGACGCGTCGATTCCGGCGTCTGTGATCGTACTTTTGAGCAGTTTGCCGAACTGATCCTTTCCCACTTTTCCCAAAAATGCTGTTTTCTTCCCCATTTTATTCAGAAGCGCCAATACGTTGCACGGCGCCCCTCCCGGGCATGCCTCAAACATATTGTTTCCCTGTTCGCTCTGTCCGTTCATTGTAAAATCGATCAGAAGCTCGCCAAGGGCGGTAACATCATATTTTTTCTCCATTTCCGTGTACCTCCTGCTGATATTGATTAATTTATATAATACCGGGGCAGAAAATATTTGCCCCTGCAGCTCTTAATTAAAGTATACCAATTCCTCGATCGGGTCTGCGGGCTCTATATTCTCCGCTTCAAGCACCGGTCCTTCGCCCCTGTAGACCGACAGGTTCGCGAAGCGGATCTTTGCCCGGATCTTCACCCATTGTCCCGGTTTGAGTTTCGGCGCGTAAGCGCTCCTGCACACATATCCGAGGAACGACGTATCGTCCGCGCAGCATGTCATCGCCATGCGTCCCGCCATAAATACTTTTGACGGGAATGTCCTTGGCTTAAGCACCTTTGCGGTGTATTCCACCACTTTCCCTTTATAGCGGCCCGGATTCTCCATCATATCCACATACCAGATGCCGTAATCCTCTTTTGCGATCTCAATGACCGGAGCTTTCAGGTCATAAGGCACCTCGTCCTCAAAGATATTTTCGATCTCGCCCTGTTCGTCTTCGAAGATCACTTCAGCCTGCGGGCTCACTACTTTTACGCTGCGGCGGTACCCTGCCAGCGGCTTGATGTCCTCACAACGGTTAAAGAGTACCATATCGGCGCCCCTGACCATCTCCACAAACAGCGGTTTCAGATTCGTCAGGTACATCTGGAATGTACCTGCGTCCACAGTCGTTATTTTCTGCTCGATGCCCCATCCTGCCGGAAGCTCCAGATCCTCAAAATCGCTCACTTTCCACATGCCGTTATATTCCACCACGACACGTTCGGGCTCATGTTTTTTGTTCATCTCATCGAGCCACTCTGCAGTCAGGTCTTCCTGCTCCTCAACTTTTTCTATAACAACGCCGTATCTGAGCATTTCCATCGGGTCATACTCCTCCTCGCCCTCTTCGCAGAGGATCAGCAGAGTCTTGCCGTCAATCCGGAAATAATCCTGTTTCAGCGTGAATGTAAGGAACCGGGTCTTGCCGCTGTCCAGAAAACCTGTCATAAGATAAACCATAACATCAGGTTCGTTCATATCCGTTCTCTCCCAACTTTCATTACTTCTCAACAGGGGATCCGCCTATGCCAGAGCAAAAAGTTCTGCCAGTTTGTCCTCATTCAGTTCTGCTCCGATCACACAGATGCGCCCTGTATACTCAGGCGCTCCGGTGCGGACTTCATGCTCTTCCGGGACCATATCAAAATAGATCCAGTCACCGTCGGCTCCGGCTACCATACCCTTGGAGCGGAGAATGCTGCCATAGCTTCTGTCTGATTCCAGCGTTTTCAGGATACCGGCGATCTGCTCTTTCGTATAAGTGCGGACCGTCTCGCGTCCCCAGCTTGTAAACACATCGTCCGCGTGATGATGCCCCGCATGATCATGATGATGGTG
>CAZJRY010000056.1:0-11833 GCA_964548625.1 uncultured Mediterraneibacter sp. | reverse complement strand
AGCTTGTAAACACATCGTCCGCGTGATGATGCCCCGCATGATCATGATGATGGTGATGGTGATGGTGCTCATGGCCCTCGTGGTCATGGCCGCAGCACTCGCCCTCTTCATGGTGATGACCGCAATCCGGGCAGATGAGCTCATCAAGAAGTTCTTCCTCAAGAGACTTGCCGGACTCCATCGTCTCAAGGATCTTTTTGCCCGGAAGCTGAGCGATCGGAGTCGTGATAAACGGAGCCTTGTCATTGAGCTCTCTGAGCAGGGCAACGCTCTCCCCGATCTTCTCCGGCTTCGCTTTGTCCGTACGGCTTAAGATGACCGCGCCTGCATACTCGATCTGGTTGCTGAAGAACTCGCCGAAGTTCTTCCTGTAGATCCTGCATTTTGTCACATCCACTACTGTCGTGAAACTGTTAAGTTCCGCGTCGATCTCCGCCTGTACGTCCTGCACCGCCCTGATCACGTCAGAGAGTTTGCCCACACCCGACGGCTCGATCAGGATTCGGTCCGGATGATAGGTATCAACCACTTCGCGAAGGGACTTTCCGAAGTCTCCTACAAGCGAACAGCAAATGCACCCCGAATTCATTTCGCGGATTTCGATTCCCGACTCTTTTAAGAATCCTCCGTCGATCCCGATCTCGCCGAATTCATTTTCGATCAGCACGACCTGCTCTCCGGCAAACGCCTCTGAGAGCAGTTTTTTGATCAGCGTCGTCTTCCCGGCTCCAAGGAAACCGGAAATAATGTCTATCTTTGTCATTTCAATCCATCCTCCTTAATAAACAGTACATGGTCTGAACAAATACTCCCGACCTCTGCGCAGCTACCTGATGTCAAGTTCCACCGGGCAGTGATCCGAGCCCGTCACATCTGTCAGGATCTTCGCGTCCTCAAGCCTGTCCTTTAAACACTCCGAGACACAGAAATAGTCGATACGCCATCCCGCGTTCCTTGCGCGGGCATTGAAACGGTACGACCACCACGAATAGACGCCCGTCTGATCCGGGTAAAAATAGCGGAACGTATCGATAAACCCGGCATCCAGAAGCTCAGTGAATTTCTGTCGCTCCTCGTCGGTAAATCCTGCATTCTTCCGGTTCGTCTTCGGGTTTTTCAGGTCGATCTCCTCATGCGCCACGTTCATATCCCCTGTCACAATGACCGGTTTTTTCTCCTCCAGCTTCTTTAAATAAGCCCGGAAGTCATCTTCCCATTTCATACGGTAATCGAGCCTTGCCAGCTCGTTCTGCGAGTTCGGCGTGTACACCGTGACGAAATAAAAATCATCATACTCGCATGTAATGACGCGTCCTTCCTGATCATGCTCCCCGATGCCGATGCCGTAACCGACGCTCAGCGGCTCTTTCTTTGTAAATACCGCCGTCCCCGAGTAACCCTTCCTCGCAGCATAATTCCAGTACTGGTGATATCCCGGCAGATCGAGTTCAAGCTGGCCCTCCTGCATCTTCGTCTCCTGAACGCAGAAGATATCGGCGTCCGCCTCTTTAAAAAAGTCAAGGAATCCTTTCTGGACGCACGCCCGGATTCCGTTTACATTCCATGATATCAGTTTCATGCATACCTCCTTTTATCACTGCCGGACGTCCGTAATACGCCTCTCAGGCTGTGTCCGGTGACTATTATATCACAAATCATCCGCCTGGCGGACTTTTCGTCTGTTTACCGCTGAGTTACTGCAGAAACTTCTTCAGTTCGTCCATGAATGTGTTCACATCCTTGAACTCTCTGTACACAGAGGCAAAACGCACATAGGCGACCGGATCAAGTTCTTTTAACTTCTCCATAACAATCTCTCCGATCGCACTGCTGGGAATCTCTTTTTCCTCGCGGTTAAATATCTCCAGCTCTACCGCGTCGATCGTCTTCTGAATCAAATCTGCCGGGACAGGGCGCTTATAACACGCGCTTAAAATACCTTTTTCAATCTTGGCGCGCTGATACTGCTCACGGTTATCGTCTTTTTTGATCACGATCACGGGGATTGTCTCTACTTTTTCATAGGTAGTAAACCTTCTGCCGCACACATCGCAGGAACGCCTTCTCCGAATCGAACTCTTATCCTCGGCCGGCCGGGAGTCTATGACTCTTGTATCCGGATTGCCGCAATATGGACATCTCATAATCTATTCCGCCTTTCTCAGCACAGATATAGTCGGGAACCGCTCTCCCTCATACATCATTGCTGTCAATCTGCGTACATTATACACAATCACTAGAGCTTTTGCAAAAACTTTTCTTCCTGTATCTCAACGATCACAATGTCCGGCCCGATCTTTCTTATACAGGCGAACGGAATGACATATTCACAGTCCGTACCGAGGAATCCGCAGATCTTTCCCGGACCCGGAACGATGACAGCCTCCACCTCGCCGCTGCATATATTGATCTCTACATCGACAATACAGCCCAGACGTCTCCCGCTGCAGATACTGACCACTTCTTTATCCCGGAGTTCGCAGAGTCTCATAATCATCTCCCCGCGGCAGCATAGTCTATAAGGTATTGTATGCGTTTTTTAAAATATAGTTCCTTTTTCGGGGATAATGATATACAATGATATCGGGACAACTTCCGCCGGCCGGCGGTGCCTGCGGGTCATTCCGCGCAAATCAGATATTCGGGAGTATTATATTTATGAAAGAAACAATCTTACTTTTCAACGCACCGGATAAAAGCGAGCTGCTGAAAATAGAGATGGCGCTCTTTCCGCTTCATGTCCGCCTGAAGATAATCCGGAAAGAGGATTACAGCCAGCCTCTCGGTGTTCTCGCGGGGATAAAGGATATAGAACCGTCCGAGACAAAATACGATGGTCCCGAACTGCCGGGAACCATGTTTGTTTTCTGCTTTCTGAGTGACAGCCGGCTCGATCAGGCGCTTGCCGCCCTCAGAAAATGCGGGACGGGTCCGTTTCCCTACAAGGCGGTTCTCACACCCTCGAACAGTTACTGGACTGCCCCGGACTGTTTCGCCGAAATCCGGAAGGAACATGAGGCTCTCCACAAGTGACGCGCTGTTCCGTACAATACTGCTGTCTGGAACTTTTGGGCTTATCCGGAAGACTCATATAAAGCTTTCCCTGTTCAACCATGGGAGTTACATATTTCTTTACTGCATAGGATACGGATTTCAAACCAAGAAAGGTACTTATCTCTTTCTTGGTCCGGGGAATCCTGCAAAATTGAAGCAGCTCAATTTCCACTTTGTTTTCTTCTGTTCCAATCGGCTGCTCCCCTCTGTCCTTTTCAGAGTCTGTGTCTGTCTTTCTGAAACATACGCAGAAACTCCCCCTGCTGTCCGCGAATTCCGGTTCAGGCAGCCCATACTCGCTCATTTCTCTGCGAATGGTAGGGATACCTGAATATCTGTTTTCTGTAATCCCCAGTGTCTCCATTGCCGCAGCAAGTACGGGATTTCTTGTGTTCGGCTGCATTTTTCCCAGCTGATCTACACGCATCCGTCCATATATTCCACCCGGATTATGGATCTCCATCCGATCTTCAAAAATCAAGATCCGGATCGGCATTGCTTCTGTATGAATACTGTAATCTCTATGCACAAGTGCATTTAACACAGCCTCTCTGACTGCCGTCATCGGATAGTCGGTTTTATCTGCTCTTTTCCCCGTATCCGGATCAATAATCGTCTTATTATGAAGATTCTTTTTTACAAACTGGAGCGAGCCGTCCAGCATCTGCACAATATTTCCTTCAATTTTCTGATTATCAATAAATCTCTCTCCCTGATTCCCTACTTCCCCTATTTCTGTCCCCGGCACAGAGACCGCAGTAATACACAGTCCCGGAAAAAATGCCTGCGGATAAAGGCCAAAAAGCAGAACTGCTGAGAGCGTCGGCTCTTTATCCCTTGTTATGCTCATCAACTCACATATTGTATCATCCGAAAGTTCTGACATATTCGGCTTTCCACTTTTCAGCAACTGAATATAATCATCAAGCGCCTTCTTATCAATTGTCTGCATTGTTGCCCGCGCAACAGTCCGTATATCATCCTGATATTTTTTTCTGAATGCCTCATAACTGTATATTTCGTACTCTGTCATCGGCTCATCACTGTCCACACAGCGTACATAGGATCCCTTTATCCTTCCCACGCCCCGGTAATAGCACGGACGTTCCGCCAGATCAACAGCCGGAATCTCCGCCGCGACAAAAATTTTCCCATTGCGTTCCAGAACTGTAAAAAGCGGCCGCACCGTCGGACACATCTGCAGACACTGTCCTGTCACCTGTTTCTGCAGATCCTGTGCGTCATAGACTCCTGCTTCTTCATAATCATGCTCCTCATCCACACCAAAAACAATCACGCCGCCGTCATCCTGATTTGAGAAACTTGACAAAGTATCAAACAGTTTTTTAGGGCAGCCTTTATTTGCAGATTTAATTTCAAGATTTGTACTTTCGGATTTTCTTATCTGAATAGAATTTAAAATTTCTTCAAATTTTTCAATTGTCATTTTAAATTCTCCTTTCAATTTCAGATTTTATTTGAGATTCTGTTTTAAATTTTCTTTTCTATTTCAGATTCTACCATGATTTGAAATTCTATACAAGAATCTTTCCACAATTCCTTTGCATCCGGATGATAGTATGACAATAGCTCATCATAGCTTGCAAATCCCCAGTATTCCATTTATAATATACTATCATTTATTATGTGGAGGGAGCTGCCATGTGGAAACGTAAGGCAATAAAAAAGAAAGCGGCCGCACTGCTGAAGAAAAGCTATTCCCGTATGCTCTCCGTCTGCTTTCTTATTGTCGTGCTCACGGCTTCCCGCTCTGTTTCCACCGGATTTCTTAATCTGCAGATCCCCTCGGAGCCGTCCGGTACCGATGCCGCATATACATTCAGTGTATCTAACTCCGAAGCCGTCCTTGACACGGTAAGTCATTTTCTTAAAGTGACACCAACGGACGGAATAATTTATGATGTACTATATAACACCGGTTCCGTATTGATCGACCTGTTTTCGCCGAGTATATCCGTCTTTTTCACCGTTTTCCGCACGGTTTATTATTATCTGACGGAGGGTGTCGGAGCGGTTCTGATCTTTTCGACATTCAGTATACTTTTTGCTTTCTTCTATCAGGTCTTTATCAGTAATATTTTACTGGTCGGTGAGAAACGTTTTTTCCTTGAGAACCGCAATTACCGCCTGACGCCTGTTTCAAGGATCTTCTTTCTCTTCAGGCTCCGCTGTATCCGCCGTCCGGCATGGGTGATGTTTATAAGATCCCTTTTCCAGTCTCTATGGAATCTCACAGTTATCGGCGGGATCATCAAACATTATGAATACATACTGATTCCGTATATCCTTGCAGAAAATCCGAAAATCAGCAGGAAAGAGGCTTTCCGTCTCTCGAAGCAGCTCATGCGGCGCAATAAATGGAAGTTCTTTCTGCTGGATCTGTCGTTCGCCGGATGGAAGTTCCTGTCTCTGTTCACACTGAGATTTCTCGATCTTTTATTTATAAACCCTTACATTGCAGCCTGCCGGGCCGAACTTTATGCCACTCTGAGAAGAAACTATGTCCTGTCGCGCTCACCGGGATATGAATCGCTGAACGATTCTTATCTGGAACATGTGCCTTCTGATGATGAGCTTCTTATAAGCAAAGCCCTGTACGATGACTCTCAGGGGCCCTATACAAAAATATCCTACTTCGCGCCTGAACAGTATCCGGTATTTCTGTTTTCCGTACAGCCTCCGCTGAAGGCGGTCAGATCGCCGGTTAAGACCGAACGGAAATACGACCTGTTGACTTATCTGTTCCTCTTTTTGGTATTTTCTGTCTTTGGCTGGATACTGGAAACACTGACCCGCCTGATCAATGACGGGGTGTTTGACAGCTCCGGTGTGCTGTACGGTCCGTGGCTCCCGCTTTACGGGCTTTACGGATTCCTTATATTGTTATTGTGGAAACGTTTCTCTAAAAAGCCTGTGCTGGTATTTATACTTAATATGCTGCTCTATTCGGTTCTGGAATATTCCGCCAATTTTGTATCAGAACTGATTACCGGAAATGCATTGCGGGATTACAGTGAATTCTTCCTGAATCTGGACGGAAAGATCTATCTTGGCGGCGCCGTCACATTCGCGCTGATCGGCTGTGCCTTTCTGTACTATCTGGCCCCGAAATGGGCGGACAGATATATGAGACTGGGACGTTCAAAAAGGATCCTCCTGTGCACCATCCTGTCCTTCCTGTTTACAGCCGACGTTTTCTTCTCTGTCCTTCCCGGATGATCCGCCGTAGGGACGGCCGCCGCGCGTTGTTGAGGATAACGCCCTGTTACAGTTGATTTTTAGTAAAAATGATAGTAAACTTTCTAATAGGCTATCTCTTAAACATAACAGAAATATATACGCCGCGGATAAGAAGCGGCAGAATGGAGACATTATGAAAAAACGAGTTGTTTTAGCTTTAGGGCACCGCGCCCTCGGAACCACGCTGCCGGAACAGAAAGCAGCGATCTCACACACTGCAAAATGCATCGCCGATCTGATCGAAGAAGGCTATAAGATCGCCATTACTCACAGCAACGCGCCTCAGGTCGGCATGATCCATACAGCCATGAATGAATTTGCCAAATCTCACCCCGAATATACCGCATGCCCGATGTCCGTCTGCTCTGCCATGAGCCAGGGATACATCGGATATGACCTGCAGAACGGCATCCGCGAAGAGCTGTTAAACCGCGGGATCTACCGCACGGTCAGCACAATACTGACACAGGTTATCGTCGATCCGTATGATGAGGCTTTCTATACGCCTACTAAGGTGCTCGGCCGCTACATGAACGCGCAGGAAGCCAATGAAGAACGCAAAAAAGGAAATTATGTCATCGAGGAACCGGGGAAAGGATTCCGCCGTGTTGTATCTGCTCCGAATCCTGTCAGGATCGTAGAGCTTGACGCCGTCAATGCCCTTCTCGACGCGGATCAGATCGTCATCGCCGCCGGGGGCGGCGGAATTCCCGTCATGGAGCAGGACAACCGCTTAAAAGGAGCCAGCGCCGTGATCGAGAAAGATCTCGCAGCGGGAAAACTTGCCGAAGGGATAAACGCCGACATGCTCATCATACTTACAAATGTCGGGCAGGTATGTCTCAATATGGGACAGGAAAACGAAAAACCGCTGGGCGAGATTTCCGTTGAGCAGGCAAAAACCTATATGGAAGAAGGTCATTTCGGTATATATAATATGTATCCGAAATTCCGCGCCGCGGTCGAGTTTATTGAAGAGCGGGAAGGCCGCTGCGCCTACATTACTTCTTTAGATAACGTAAAAGACGCTCTCAAAGGGAAGACGGGTACGCTTATAAAATAAACAGATATTACAAAAGCCGGAACATACCGGCTTTTATTTTGTATAATTTTATAATTGATTTTTATGAATTCCTGATGTAATATATGCATATACTAGATGTAGTTTTAAAAACCATTTTCATTTCCACGTCCGAGGAGGCGCAGCATATGGATAATGCAGGAATCATAAAAAATTCAACGACTGTAGACACGACTGCTGACAAGGCAGAGCAGGCAAAGAGGTTTCACATCAAAGAGCCCGGAAGCGCTATCACACATTTTATCGGAATGCTGATGGCAATCTTCGCGGCGGTCCCTCTGCTGATCAAGGCTGCAAACGAACCGGGAAGGATATATATCATATCACTTGCCGTCTACGCGGTCAGCCTGATCCTGCTATACGCGGCCAGCACTACTTATCATACTTTTGATATTTCCGAAAAGGGAAATACCCTTTTAAAGAAGATCGACCACATGATGATCTCCGTTCTCATAGCCGGGAGCTACACACCGGTGTGTCTGCTCGTCCTGAAGGGCAGGACCGGGATCATCCTTCTTTCGATCGTCTGGGCGATCGCGATTGCCGGAATCCTTATCAAAGCATTCTGGGTATACTGTCCGAAATGGGTATCATCCGTACTGTACATCGGGATGGGATGGACCTGTGTGCTTGCATTCACACAGCTTCTGAACAATCTGTCGCCGGCGGCATTCGGATGGCTGCTGGCGGGAGGGATCATTTATACGGCAGGCGGCGTGATCTACGCTCTGAAACTGCCCCTGTTCAACAGCAGGCACAAGAACTTCGGCAGCCATGAGATCTTCCACCTCTTTGTGATGGGGGGAAGCGCCTGCCACTTCGTGGTAATGTATGCATTCCTTCTCCCATAATAAAGGTTCTGTGTTTGCCGGATACTTTTTCAACTGGAATCCGATCAAAAACAAAGCCGGAAAACGGATAACTCGCTTTCAGCTCAGACAATCCGTTTTCCGGCTTAATATCAGTTCCCGTATCCTTGACTTTTTCTAACAGATCATTCCCGAATCCGGATTTACAGTCTCTCGCTGCTGGAATCCATGAATTTATACTCGGCCACGGACCGGTCGAATCCTTTGATGTGCCTGTACAGCCATTCGATCACATTTTTATTGACCTGCTCAACGAATGCGTCTGACGGGCCCTCTTCCTCTTCAAGCATATTATAGAGGTCTTTTACGACCTGACGCAGTTTATCGTGTTCTTTCTTATGCGCCGCGATTCCCGGATAACCGATGGACTCCTGAAGCTTCTCTTCTTCTCCGAAGTGAAATTCTGTATAATCCGCAAGATAATCCAGTGTCTTAACAGCCACTATTTTTTCCCTGCTTGTCTCACAACTGTCCAGTAATCTGTTGATCTTATCGATCAGCTCCCTGTGCTGTGTATCGATCATCTCATTGCCTGTTACCAGGCTGTCATCAAATTCTGCTCTCATTACCAGCTGCCTCCTTATTCTTCCGTTTTTTGACAATTGATATATCTGCCTCTATTATACATTACACCGCGCCGTTTTTAAACCGCATAATCATCTCATTTGTCAGGCTGTCCCGTGACGGCTTGACCGGTATATCCCCACGCTCGAACCATTCCGCCGAGGCAAGCTCATTCCGGTCTAACGTAATCCTGTTTTCACCGTCAAGATCACAGTAAAATCCCATCAGGATCGTATCGCTGAACGCCCAAGGCTGACTTTTGTAGTACCGGATATTCTTTACCCGCAGTCCGACTTCCTCCATCACTTCCCGCGCAACGGTCTGCTCCACAGTCTCTCCTATCTCGGTAAATCCCGCGAGAAGCGCATACTTTTTATACGTTCTGCCCGCATATTTCGACAGCAGTATCCGGTTCCCGTCCGTAACGCCGATGATGACAGCCGGACAGATCTTCGGATATTCCATATTACGGCATTCCCCGCAGTACAGCATCCGCTCTTTTTTGTCCCGGACCATTATACTGCCGCATCTGCCGCAGTATCTGCGGTTTTTATACCAGTTATAGAGCTGATATCCCGTAATTCCCGCAAAGGCATGATACTGAGGATCGGCGCGGCGGAACACTTCCGTATTCTCCATCACAAATTCAGACAGGGGTTCACGGCTGATCTCCCGGATAAGATAATATCTCTCGTCGTCAACAGAGAACAGATATATGTAATCTTCATATATTTCCTCATTCAGTCTTTCCAGTTCTCTGAATCTTGGAAATGTGATCCCCTTCTCCGTCTTTTTCAGGAGCACTGCATGATCCTCATAATACAGCGCATAGCTCTCTTTATCCGGCGGCACCGGATCATACTGATTATTAAAATGCCGCGGTTCTATATCCTGGATCATCCTTTTTCTCTCCTCCCGGCCAAATATCGGCGTCCTGCTTTAATGACATCAGAGGTTCCTCACTTTAAACTCTCTCTGCGCCTCTCTCTTCTGGTCTTTCTTCGCGATGTCCGCCCTCTTGTCATAGAGTTTCTTACCTTTTGCAAGTCCGATCTCCGCTTTCACAAGACTCCCGCTGAAATATACTTTCAGCGGAACGACTGTGATCCCCTGCTCTTTCATCTTTCCGGATATCTTCATTATCTCTTTCCTGTGCAGAAGAAGCTTCCGGACTCTCAAAGGATCCTTATTAAATATGTTTCCTTTTTCATAGGGAGAAATATGCATGCCGTAGATATACATCTCTCCGTCCTCCACACGGATGAACGCTTCTTTAATGCTGCACTTTCCCATGCGCAGAGATTTCACCTCTGTCCCGTGGAGCACGATCCCGGCTTCATACTTCTCCAGTATAAAATAATCGTGATAAGCTTTTTTGTTGTTGGCGATAAGTTTTATCTGTCCCTCAGCCATATATTTTACTCTCCTTCTCAGGATATGATCTCAAAATTTACTGTTCTCTGCAGTTTATCCGCGTCAGTCACACGCACCCGTACAGACTGCCCGAGCTTATAGGACTTGCCTGTATGTTCGCCGGTCAGCTCGTAAGCCTGTTCGGCAAACTCATAGTGATCGTCCCTCATGTCAGCTACATGTACGAGTCCTTCGACGGTATTCGGAAGTTCTACATAGACTCCCCATTTCGTCACGCCCGAAATAACCCCGTCGTATTCCTCGCCAATACGGGAATACATATATTCCGCTTTCTTCATCCTGACAACTTCGCGTTCCGCCTCTTCTGCCCTGCGCTCACGGTCGCTGCACTGCGCCGCGACTTTGGGAAGTATCTCCTCGTAATGAGCGATCCGGTCTTCATTCAGCCGTCCCCGCAGATTCTCCTTGATGATCCGGTGGATCTGAAGGTCCGGATACCTTCTGATCGGTGAAGTAAAATGAGTATAATATTTCGCCGCAAGTCCGAAATGCCCTGTATTATCGGTCGTATAACGCGCCTGTTTCATGGACCGGAGCGCCAGACGGCTGATCAGCGCCTCCTCCGGAGCGCCGTCCGCCCGTTCGAGAAGCTTCTGGATCTCTTTCGGGCGCACTTCATTGCGCACATGGATATGATAGCCGAAATTATTGATAAATGCAGAGAGCTGCCGTATCTTTTCATCGTCCGGCGCCTCATGCGTCCGATACAGAAACGGAAGCTCGCGCCAGTAATACTCCTCAGCCACAGTTTCATTTGCCATCAGCATAAAATCCTCAATGATCATGGTCGCGTCATTTCGTTCGTACGGCTTGATGTCAACAGGCTTTCCGTCTTCATTCAGGATCACTTTAGTCTCCGGAAAGTCAAAGTCTATAGAGCCTCTCCTGCCGCGCCTCTTCCGCAGGATATCAGACAGCTTCTTCATGCTCTGTATCATGGAAATGATCTTTGCATCCTCAGTATCCCGCGCGTCTCCGGTCAGGATTGCTGCAACTCCGTTGTAACTCATGCGCCTGTTGACGTTGATCACTGTCTCGGCGATCTCATGATCGACCATATCCCCGGACAGATCAAAGGTCATGATACATGACAGGGCAAGTCTGTCCTCGCCCGCATTTAAAGAGCAGATGCCGTCGGACAACCGGTGAGGCAGCATCGGGATCACGCGGTCCGCAAGATATACGCTGGTTCCCCGCTCGAACGCCTCACGGTCAAGAGCGCTGTTCTCCTGCACATAATTCGCAACATCCGCTATATGCACACCCAGAATATAACGGTCTCCGTCATCCAGCAGGGATACCGCGTCATCCAGATCTTTTGCGTCCTCTCCGTCTATTGTCACCATAAGCCAGCCGCGCAGATCTTTTCTCCCCGCACAGTCGGCTTCGCTTACGGGCTTTCCCACACGGACAGCCTGATCGAGCACTTTCCCGGGAAATTCCGCCGGTATTCCGGAATCCATTACAACAGACATGATATCCGTCCCCGGGTCGTTGACATGCCCGATGACCTCAACGATCTTCCCCTCCTTCCGCCTGCCTGACGGAGCCGCGGTTATTATATATTCCA
>CAZJRY010000055.1:0-14747 GCA_964548625.1 uncultured Mediterraneibacter sp. | reverse complement strand
GACCGTACAGAAGATAGATCTGTTTAAATTGTCCTGTTTTCAAATCTTCATTCAGTCGTTTCATAACTCTTGTATTATAAAGGAATCCCGCCTGTTTTGACAAGAGCTTTGTGATAACAGTGTCAAAGGACCGAACCGTCACTCTGTTATAAACCCGTGTATCGTCATCTTCTCTCCATCGCTTCGTACAATAACCGCTCCATTGTCCTGTGTGGAGCAGACCGTACACCCGGCAGCATTAAGTCTCTCCAGCGTCTCCGCGTGAGGATGGCCGTAGCGGTTATCCACGCCTGCCGAGATGATGACATACTCGGGCTCTGTGATCTGCAGGAATTCCTCTGTACCGGAATTCTTCGAACCATGATGCGCGGCTTTCAGGACATCATAATCCCGTAATCGCCCGGAACCGATCAGATTTTTTTCTCCTGATCCTTCCATATCACCTGTGAACAGCATATCAAATTCCCCAAAAGACAGGTCCAGCACAAGAGAGGTCTCGTTCCCCGGCTCCACGCCTGATCCGCTTTCCGGTCCGATGCAGGCAAGGACCAGCTTCTTATTATCTCCTGCTCCGCCCGATGTAATCTCATCCCCCGGCTCCATGACAGCTGCTCTGGTCCCGTTCTTTACGGCAGTCTGTGCGAGCGCGATGAGTTTTTCATCCTGATATTCCGGGGCCGGCAATACAAGATTCCGTATTTTTATCCCGAATACCTGATTTTCCAGCATTTCCCGCACTCCGCTGATATGATCGTCATCCCCGTGAGTCACAAATACGTAATCAAGCGTATCCACTCCCTGAGAGAGAAGATAGGGCTCAAGGCGATAGGTCCCCACCGAGGTGACGTCGCTGCTCCCGCCGTCGATCAGGCAGTTAAAGGAAGAGTTCCGGATGTGGATCCCGTCTCCCTGTCCCACATCCAGAACCGTGACCCGCACTTCGTTCTCCCACTGAAAGCCGATCCTGCATATCAGCGTCATACAGACCGCGAACAATAACATTCCGCATCCGGGAATCCGGCATGGTTTCCGGTTTTCATCCCGGATCATATTCCCGTCTGCCTCCTTTTCTGCCTCATGCTCTCTTTTCAGCGCAATATACCGGAAAGAAAGCCAGAGCCCCGCCAGCACAAGATAATATACCACGATCCAGAGTACTCCCGGCTTCCCCGCGACAAACCGGTTCCACGGAAGCATTCCCGCCCATTCGCATACATAGTCGTAACCCCGGAGCACCCAGCGGCAGACCTGAAGTACGGCGCCGCCGGCAGGATCAGAAAGAAGGCTCAACACAGAGCCTATGACTCCTGATCCCATGGCAGCCGGCATGGCAGGAATCACGATCAGGTTAAGGAAAACAGAATATGGCGGGACTTCAAAATAGAACCATAGCATAGGGCCAAGCAGCAGCACATTGACGGCAAGACTGGTGCTCAGACCGTTCAGGGTCCACAGAACTGCTGCGAGTCCTTTTCTCTGAATCCACAGGAGCCGTCCTGTTTTCTTCTGTTCAAGCATTTTCTTCTTTTCACTGATGCGGGAACATCCGAACATCTCCGAGAATACCGGACCAAGCAGGGAAATTCCGAGAATTGCGCCGTAAGAAAGCTGAAATCCCGCGTCTGTCAGATACAACGGCTCGCAGAAGCAAAGGATTGCGGCGGACAGGGACAGACTGGTCAGAAGATCATAGTCTCTGCCCGTGATCTCCGCCCCGATCCGCACAAGGAACATGATCAGGGCGCGGGAACTGGAAACACCGGCTCCGATCATCATACTGTACAGGATCAGCAGTATACCGCCCGCAAGACCTGACAGTATAAATCCACATCCGGATTTCCGCAGCAGATTATAGATGCCCATCCCCAGAAACGTCATATGCAGGCCGGATATGGCAAGCAGATGCCCGATTCCGCATTTCTGATACATCGTCTTCATTTCAGCATCCAGCCCGCTCTTTTCGCCCAAAAGGACTGCGCTCATCGTCCCGCCATAGTACTCTCCGAGATGACGGATCAGCAGATCATTCCATTTTTCTCTGAGTTCCGAAAGAAACTGCCGGACAGGTTTTGTATCGTATGACCGTATCCCGATCTGTTCGGCCCATACCAGCACATGGATTCCCTGCCTCAGATAATATGTTTTCCGGTCAAAATTGCCCGGATTCCGGGAGGATTCAAATATTTCCGCTTCACCGGATACTGCGATCAGGTTTCCGATTTTTATTTCTGTCGATTGTTCTGTTTCAACTCTGGAAATATAGACAAGAATTTCAGACTCATTGATGATCTGATCTGCCGCAGACACAGTGCTGTCTTTGAGAAAGACAGCCGTTACTTTTTTCTTTTCCTCGATCCTGTATACAGTACCTGCGAGGTCAACCTGTTTTTCTCCATAAGAAACCGCTGTTTCCAGCGCGGAAGGCTGCATTGCTTCCACACCGGAAAAGAGGACTCTTATGCCTTGTATTATAAGATATAAAATACATATCGCACAAAGCGGTCTTTTTTTCATTCATCTTCTTCATCGGCTGCGACGAGATCCATATCCGCCTCCAGCGGCTGTGAAAGGTCCACAGTCTCCATATATGTGGCGTTCGTCTCTCCATTGATCGTGATCTGTACCTGCGTAGCCTCTGTTCCCTCAACCAGAGAATTCACGATCGAATATACCGTAAGCTCCGGCAGAATGTCATATGCGCCCGTCAGAAATGTACTGTCGAAATTCACATAACATATGTTATCTTTTGTTGTCACACTCAGCAGATTTGCGTCCGGATTGATCGTAGGATAGTCTCCCTCTCCGTCCGGGCCCTGCATCAGTTTCTGCACGATCAGCTTATCTTTTGACACATTACTGCTGTATTTGACATCCGTTGTCTCCGCCACGAGCTTATCCCCGCTCTCATTTGCAAAATAAAGTATAAGCGTATCCGTCTGGTATGCGCTTAGTGAGGAAGCCGTAGTCTCCACGAAATCATCCTCGTTCATCAGACCGACCTTAACGCCGTCGTTATCTGTCAGCGGCTCTTCATCCACAGTAAAAGCAATCGCATTTACTCCGTCAACAGACACAAGCGACTGCACGACCGCCGCACGTGTCAGTTTTTCCCGAATATTGTCCATCTCCAGATATTCGCCGCTGAAGTCAATTTCCAGAATGCCGCCGGAAAGTCCGTACTTCTGTACTTCCACTTCATCAGGGATCGGAGCCATATACTCTATATCATCCGTCGGTGTGCTCAATTCTTCCAGCACCGCCCCGGCTTTCTCCCGGGTCTCTCCGTCCGGCAGGTCGTACGCGACTTTGACCAGACCGGTTCCGTCTTCATTCAGGCAATAGATAATGAAATCTCCTTCCCCGATCTGCTCCTGCCTCCCGCACGCCGCGACCAGAACGGCCATACAGGTCAATGCGGGGAGAGCAGCTTTTCTTATCTTCATTTTCTCATCCTCCTATGCCTCCACATACGTCAGGGGAATACGAACTGTAAAAGTCGCCCCCTCTCCCTCGCTGCTGTAAACTTTGATCGCTCCGCGGTGGACGATCACGGCGTTCCTTGCAATCGCCAGCCCCAGTCCGGTGCCGCCGATCTCTCTGGAATGGGACTTGTCCACCCGGTAGAAACGTTCAAAGATATGCGGCTGGTCTTTTTCCGGAATCCCGATCCCCGAATCTTCCACCTTGATGTAGAAATATTTATGGTCTGCGTTGAGAGAAACATGGACCCAGCCGTTATCATGATTATACTTGACCGCATTCTCTACAAGATTCGATATGGCCAGTGTAAGTTTCATCTCGTCGATCTCGGCATTCACGGGGCGAAAGCTCTCCATAACCATCTCCACGTTCTTCTTATCCGCGATCGGGCGGAGCCGCTTCAGCGTCTGCTCCAGAAGCTCATTGATATTAACGGTCCTGATATTCAGATCCTGCGCGTTCTTGTCCATTTTCACCAGGGAAAGCAGGTCTGTAATGATCTGATTCTCCCTGTCGATCTCTTTCGCTATATCCCGCATAAACTCCTGATACATCTCTACAGGAGCTTCCTTCATCTCAAGGAGAGAATCAGCCAGCACTTTCATCGAGGTCATCGGGGTCTTCAGCTCATGGGAGACATTGGAAACAAATTCTTCTCTCGATTCATCAAGCATTTTCAGGCGGCCGAGCATCTTGTTAAAAGCTTCACTGAGCTGCCGCGTCTCTGTGAATGTATCTACATGGAGCACATCATCGCTGTATCCTTCCGTCACATTTTCAATGGCGCCTGTGATCCTGTGGATCGGTCTCACCATCCGGTCTGCAATGAACACGCTGAAACCCGCCAAAAGGATCAATATGATACCGGCCGCCACACCGCCGTGAGTATATAAGATCCGGATGGTCGCTTCAATATTATCCGTTGAAACAACAGCAAGTATAACGCCCTCTGTTTCGCCGTCCTCATCCCCGGAGATCGGCGATGTCACCACGATGAAATGATTCTTCCGGTCATACTGATTCGTCGTTTCTCCCTGCATACAGCGGATCACATTTTCAGAGACATCTGTTTTTCCTTCATCCAGACTGTATGTATCTTTAATAACATTCAGTTCCCGGTCAATGATCATGATACGTCCGTTATAAGTGTCCGTAAGCTGTGAAAGACTTGCATTGATCACTTCCGACGATGTATCGGTCAGATATCCGTAGCTGCTCAGCTGATTGGAAAGGATCGTACATTGGTTCTGAATCTCGGCAGTCCTGATTTCCACGGCATACAGTTCATAAAATTTCACGACTCCGAACAACACGATCAGGCAGGGCACAAGCCCTGCCAGAATAAACAATACGATAATGCGGATCCGCATATTTTTAAAGACTTTATCTCCTAATCTGAAATGACGCTTAGCCCTGGAAATAATAACCCACTCCCCACTTTGTATGTACAAATTTCGGCTCGCTCGGATTGATCTCGATCTTTTCCCTCAGACGCCTGATATGTACATCTACCGTTCTCGCATCTCCCGGATAGTCATATCCCCACACAAGATTTAAAAGGTTTTCCCTGCTGTATACTTTATTCGGATTAGTCGCAAGGAGCTCCAGAACATCAAACTCCTTTGCAGTCAGATTAATCTCCCTGTCCCCGATAAATACCCGTCTGCTCTCACAGTCGATCTTCATATTTCCTTTCACCAGCACGGGGCTTCCGGCCGGTTCCTTCCTCTTAGTGGTACGACGCATGATCGCCTTGATCCTCGCTTTCACTTCAAGGATATTAAACGGCTTGGTAATATAGTCGTCCGCTCCGTATTCAAGTCCCAGGATTTTATCCATATCTTCGCTCTTGGCAGTCAGCATGACAACCGGCATATCGGAAAATTCCCTGATCTGCCGGCACACCTCAAATCCGTCCATTTTCGGAAGCATCACATCCAGAAGCACCAGATCGTACTCACATTTTTTCGCGCATTCCAGTGCCTCTTCTCCATCATAGGCACAGTCCACTTCCATGCCCTCCTGTTCCAGACTGAACCGGATTCCTTTTACGATAAGTTTTTCATCGTCTACGACTAATATTTTTTTACTCATACCCCACTTACACAACTCCTGTGTCAAATTGTTATATCATCTTTGATCTTATTAAATATGCCTTCCTTGATCCCGCTGATCTGCATCAGTTCTTCAATACTGCCGAAACTGCCGTGTTCCTCCCGGTATTTCAGGATATCCGCCGCTTTCGCCTCGCCGATCCCCGTCAAAGTCATAAGTTCCTCTTTTCCGGCTGTATTTATATTTACTTTCGTATTCTCCGCTGCTCCGGTCACAGGTGTTTCTCCGCCCCATGTTCCCGGTGACGCGGCTTCATCATTTGTCGGCACATAGATCTGCTCTCCATCCGTGACAATCCTTGCCTGATTGACTGCATCCGGCGCGGCTTCGTCTGTAATACCGCCTGCCGAGCGTATCGCATCGAATACCCTTGCGTCCGAATCAAGTTCATATACTCCGGGAGATTCCACTGCCCCGCATACATAGACAAATACCGTCGCCTCTTCCTGCGGTTCCGTCTGTGCTTCTCCTCCGCTCTCCGAACCCTCTGTATTTTCCACTGCCTCTTCCTTCTGAACGTCATCTGCCAGAACGATCTCTTCAACACCGTTCTCTTCTGTATCTGCTCCGCTGCAGCCGAAGAGAAAGACCGATGCAGAAAAAACAAGTGCTTTACAGATAATATACATTACTCTGATTTTTTTTGAATTGTCTTGCATATTCCATCTCCTGCCCGCTCAGACAGGAAAATACCCCCTTTTATGCCGGACAATAATATTGTAACGAATTTCTTCCAAAATTACAATAGATATTTAATTGTCTGTTAAAATCTTGACATTTTATTGCGTTTTTATTACAAATTAATCAAATCTTAAAATCAAACTGTAACATGTCAGACAGCTCCCTTATTCCCACTGAAAAATCGTGATCCCCGCAACAGCCAGGGCCAGACCGCCCAGCTTTCTCCATGAAAACGGCTCCTTATCCATTCCAAACAAGCCAAAAAGCCCGATCATATAAGACACCGCAAGCTGTGCGATCACGATAAGGAGCGCCGATTTTGCCGGTCCCAGCGCCTCAATGCTCTTGATGACTGTCCATGTGATGCCCGCGCCGATCACGCCTCCTAAGAGCATATATTTCGGCTCTACTTTTCCGAGGGCAGCCACGCTGTCACGCCCGGTGAAAAACCATACCGCAAGACAGACCGCAAACGCCGTGATCTGCACCCAGCCGTTGCTCACCCACACACCGGTCGTCTTTGTGACCTGTGTATTGAATACTCCCTGTATGCTCATCATCGCTCCGGAGAGCAGCGCGATAAAAAAACCGATCATAAGACCATACCTCCTTGCATTTTATGCCTGTTTTCCGGATAGTATGTCCTGTGATCGGTTTCCTTATGCATTACCGGTCCGCTGCTTTGTCTTCCAGAGCCTGTTTCAGTTTTTCTATCATCTCGTCAATGTGTTTCTTCTCCACGATCAGAGGCGGGACGAAGCGGATCACATTTCCTTCGGCCTGTATTACAAGAAGCCCACCTTCCACACAGCGCCGGTTTACTTCTGCGACAGGCTTTGTGATCTCGATGCCCTGCATCAGACCTTTTCCTTTACGCTGAACTACGCAGTCCAGTTCATCCGCAAGTTCATCCAGCTTTTCCGCAAGATATGGCGCCACCTTATTGACATGCCCCACTATATCCTCCCGCTCGAAGATCTCGATCACTTTCTTCACGGCAGTACACGCCAGCGGATTGCCCCCATATGTAGCTCCGTGGTCTCCTGGTTTCAGAGAATATTTCGCAACCTCTTCCGTCATGGCAAACGCCCCCACCGGAATGCCGTTTCCAATCGCTTTTGCCATTGTCATGATGTCCGGCTTTGTGCCGAATCCCTGCCATGCGAACATGTGCCCCGTTCTGCCCATGCCGCACTGCACCTCGTCGCAGATCATAAGGATTCCGTTCTCGTCACAGATCTTCCGTATTCCCTCCATAAATTCCTGTGTGGCAAGATTGATGCCTCCCTCTCCCTGCAGAGGCTCCAGGATGATCGCGCAGGTCTTGTCGCTGACCAGTGCTTTCACACTGTCCGGATCGTTGAACTTCGCGAATTTCACGCCCGGAACAAGAGGCTCAAAAGGCTCCCTGTATGCGTCATGTCCAGTCACGGACACGGCGCCGAACGTTCTGCCGTGGAAGGAATTCTCCATGGCGATAAACTCATATCTTCCCGTGCCTTTCGTATACGCATAGCGTCTGGCCGACTTTAAAGCGCCTTCCACAGCCTCTCCTCCGCTGTTCGTAAAGAACACGCGGTCCATGCCGCACACCCGGTTCAGTGCTCTCGCCGCCTCGCCGCAGCTCTCATGATAGTAGAGATTGGAAGTATGGTACAGTTTGTCTATCTGCGCCTTAAGCGTCTCATTTAACTCTTTGTTGTCGTATCCCAGTCCTGTCACTGCAAATCCTGCGGCAAAATCAAGATATTCCTTGCCGTCTGTATCGTAGAGGTACATTCCCTCGCCGTGATCCAGCACGACCGGGAAACGGTTGTAGACATGGATCAGATTTTCCTCTGCCGCCTGTATCTTATTATTCACCATGATAATACCTGCTTTCTTCACTGTTTAAAATTGCCGTACCGATTCCTTTGTTCGTAAAGATCTCAAGAAGCAGACAGTGCGGAATGCGTCCGTCCAGAATATGCACTCTTGAAACTCCCGCTTCAATGGCGTCGATACAGTTCTGGAGTTTCGGCAGCATACCGCCGCCGATATATCCGCTGTCCATCAGTTTCTTCGCCTCGCTCACGCGAAGCTCGGAGATAAGTGTCGACGGATCGGACGGGTCGCGGTACACCCCCTCGATATCTGTCAGGAATGCAAGTTTTTCCGCTTTGACCGCGCGCGCGATCGCGCACGCCGCGTCGTCCGCATTTATATTATATGTGTTAAAATCATCATCAAGCCCCACCGGACATACGATCGGCAGGAAATCCTTTTCCAGCAGATCATAGAGAATCTGACCGTTCACCTCTTTGATATCGCCTACATATCCGATATCCAGCCCGTCGGAATATTTCCTGTCAACTTTCAGAAGGGCGCCGTCCTTGCCGCTGATACCGATGGCGCGCACACCGAGGCTCTCCACAAGCTGCACCAGACTCTTGTTCACGCGGCCAAGCACCATCTCTGCCACTTCCATCGTATCTGCATCTGTCACACGAAGACCATTGACAAATTTCGGCTCCATCCCTACTTTTCCGACCCACTTGCTGATCTCCTTGCCGCCGCCGTGAACGATGATCGGCTTGAATCCGACAAGCTTCAGAAGCGTTACATCCTCGATGACACGTTTTTTCAGTTCCTCATCCACCATAGCGCTGCCGCCATATTTGACCACGATGATCTTACGGTTGAAACGCTGAATGTATGGCAGAGCCTCGATAAGCACCTGCGCTTTATCAAGATATTGCTGCATATTCTTATTCATGCTTACCTCCTTCGGGGACGTAGTAAAACCCGATTTGACTACGTCCCCAATCGGACTTTACGGTGTCCCAAATCGGCTTTTATCCTGTCCCCATTTACGTCATTTTATTTTAAATATTTCGGCAGCACGGATTAGCTGCGATAATCTGCATTGATATCAATATATCCATGTGTCAGGTCGCATCCCCATGCCGCCGCACGGGCGTCTCCTTCTTTGATATCGACGATTGCTGTTACTTTTTGCCGTGACAGGATTTCCGTTGCTTTCTCCTCGCTGTAATCCAGTGCGACTCCGTTCTCGATAATCTTAAGTTTTCCTGCCTCACTCTCGAAATAAAGATCCACTTTTTCCGGATCAAACTGTGCTCCGGAATACCCCATTGCGCACAGGATTCTTCCCCAGTTGGCGTCATGTCCCGCGATTGCCGCTTTTGTCAGATTGGAGCATACGATCGATTTGGCAAGTTTTTTTGCCTGCGCTTTTGTATCTGCTCCCAGAACCTTCGCCTCGAACAATGCGGTAGCCCCCTCTCCGTCCCCTGCCATTTCTTTCGCCAAGGTTTCATTTACATAATGAAGGGCGTTTTTAAAAGTTTCGTATTCCCATGTGCCATACCGGATCTTTTTGTTTCCGGCTGCTCCGTTTGCCAGCAGGAGCACAGTGTCATTGGTCGAGGTATCCCCGTCCACGGAGATCATATTATATGTATCTTCCACATCTTCGCTGAGTGCTGCCTGAAGCGCTTTTCTTGAAATCTTAGCGTCCGTCGTGATAAACGCAAGCATGGTGCACATATTCGGATGGATCATACCGGATCCTTTTGCCATTCCGCCGATGGTCACTGTCACATCGCCGATTTCGACTGTAACTGCTGTTTCTTTTTTCTTTGTATCTGTCGTCATGATCGCCTGAGCTGCCTGAGTTCCGCTCTCAGGATCCGGTTTCTTCGCTTCTGCCAGCTTACGGATTCCATCTTTCACCCGGTCCATGGGAAGCTGCATTCCGATCACGCCTGTGGAGCCGACCAAAACGCTCTTGGCGTCTACTCCCAATACCTTGGCTGCTTCTTTTGCCGTCTCTTTACAATATTTCATACCCTCTTCACCGGTACACGCGTTTGCAATGCCGGAATTCACGATAACAGCCTGTGATTTCATGCCGCTGTCCACTACATTTCTGTCCCACTTTACCGGTGCTGCTTTCACTACATTTGTCGTAAATGCGCCCGCCACTTTACAGGGTTTCTCACTGTAGATAAGCGCCATGTCCGTGCGGTCCTGGTATTTGATCCCGGCCGCTGCCGCTGCCGCTTCGAATCCTTTCGCTGCTGTCACTCCACCTTCGATCTTCTGCATTTATCATCCCTCTACTTTCTTATTGCTCATTAAAAGCCGTAATGTTTTCTTCATTCAATGTGAAATCGTAATAGTTTAAATCCAGACGCTCTGTCCATCCGATTGTATTCCAGAATGCATTTCCGATATCATTCTTTGTAAATGCGATGAGAGAAACCTTGTTGATCTTCTCTGCCTGCAGCGCTTTCATCGCACGTACCACCATATCGCGCCCGATCCCGTGCCGCCGGTACGCCTCATCCACGCATACATGGTAGAAACAGCCCCGTCTCCCGTCATGACCGCAGAGAATGCTTCCGATGATCTTTCCGTCTTTCACTGCCACCACACTGGTCGTCGGATTTCGTTTCAGGAACCGCTCTACGCCCTCTCGGGAGTCATCGATGCTCCGGATTCCGAAACCGCGGATCTTTTTCCACAGGGCATAAACCTCGTCATAGTCATCTATTGTCATAACTCTTATCATAGTTGAATTTCCTTTCACCTTCATTTGGGGACACCCTTCCCCCGGCTTTGGGACACCCTGAACTTGGATTTGGGACGTAGTAAAACTCCATTTGACTACGTCCCCGATCACGGGAATATGGGAATGAGTTCCAACCCTTCGCTCTCTTTTAATCCGAACATCAGGTTCATATTCTGTACGGCCTGTCCCGCAGCGCCCTTCACCAGATTATCGATAGCCCCCATCATAATGATACGGCCTGTCCGCGAATCGATCTTAAATCCAATATCCACGTAATTGCTGCCCTCTACCCATTTCGTCTCCGGGCATACGTCTTTGTCAAGGACTCGCACAAATTTTTCATCTGCATAATATTTATCGTAAACTTGCTTTACTTCTTCCCAGCTCACATCTTTTGTGAGTTTTGCATATTCCGTGGCAAGGATTCCTCTGTTCATCGGCACGAGATGCGGGGTAAAGCTTAGCGTCACTTTCCTGCCAGCCGCATACCCCAGTTGTTCCTCTATCTCGGGAGTATGTCTGTGAGTTGCCACGCCATAGGCTTTCATATTCTCATTCACTTCGCAGAACAGATTCTGTAACTTCGCTCCTCTTCCTGCTCCGGATGTGCCGGATTTGGCATCGATGATCAATGTATTCATATCAATCAGCCCTTCTTTCGCCAGAGGATAAGCTGTCAGGATGGAACATGTCGTATAGCAGCCCGGATTCGCCACCAGCCTTGCTTTCTTCACGTCCTTTCGGTTGATTTCGCACAACCCGTATACCGCTTCGTCAATAAACTGCGGCGCCTTGTGCGTGATCTTGTACCACTCTTCATAAATATTCACATCTTTCAGACGGAAGTCCGCGCTCAGATCAATAATCTTTGTCTTTGAAAGAATTCCTTCATTTGCAAGGGATGCACACAGCCCCTGGGGCGTAGCTGTAAAAATCACATCCACCTGTGATGCCAGTTCTTCCATATTGTCATCCATACAGACCGCATCCACGATCTGAAACATATTTCTGTATACATCCGCGTATTTCTGATCTATATAGCTTTTCGATCCATACCACTTGACCTCTGCATCTTTATGTCCCGATAATATCCTTACAAGCTCGCCGCCCGCATAGCCGGTGGCGCCGATTATACCAACTTTGATCATATCTTTGCCCTTTCCATATATACTCTGTCTTATTTGATTCTCAATGTCGACTTCAGATCATTCTACATTTCATTCGGAATCTGCGTATCACAGTTTCATATGATATACCTCATTCAGCAGGAAGTAAAGTATTACCTAAAATATTGAGTCCGGAATACGCTTGCATAATAATACATCTTCTTTGCATATTATGCAAGTTTTTTTACAAAACACTATATCGGCATTTCAATCATTTTTGCTCTTTTTATCAAAAAAATCCCTGCATTTTCTATAAATAGGACGCTTGCAGGGGTTCTTATGTGTTATGTGTTTTTTTCTGATGCCGTCTCCGGGAAATCTCACAGATTATACTCTTCGGCACAAGATCCATATGCTCATGTACGTATATCTTCAGGATACTCCACTCCGTCCGGAAGGGGATCCCACTCATTCAGTCCGAGCTGCTGCTTGAACATCGCCTGTTCCAACGTCAGATACGGCTCATCTTCTTCCAGATATTCCATCAGTTCATCAAGACCCTCCCTTGTCACATTGTTGACCATGAAAATACGCTCGCATCCTGCATTGATCAGCCATTGTCTGACCATGGGAATATTGGCATAGGGAGAATCGATCTTTGTGATGATACCGATCAAAGGACGCTGGATAAACGCACGGCTGCTGTCGCCGAACAGATTAAACGGCTCATCCGCAGCCTGCACGATAGCCACCACATCCGCTTCAAAAGAAAAGCATGCCAGACCGACGCTGAAACGCTTCGACTCAGCATACTCTCCCGGAGAATCAATTGTGTCATCCTCCGTATTAGTATATTGCGTCTTTATGTAATGAAGTTCTTCCCCTCTGAGCGCCTGTGTCAGAGAAGTCTTTCCCGCTTCGCTTCTGCCCATCAGAAATAGCTTTTTCATCCAGTCACCTTCTAACTCCTGTGAATCTCACAGGTCCTAAATCCAAGTACCTCATCAAAAAAGCGGATGACGCCCTCGACTGCAGTCTGCACTTCGGCCAGCCCGCCGGTAATGATCAGAGAACCGCAGAAACGATCCATAAACCCGATCTCCACATGCGCGCTCTTCACCGCGGTATCCGCCGCCACCACAACTGCCTCCCATGGAGTGAAACGCATCAGACCGACTGACTCGCCCGTGTGGTCCTCCCCCTCATGCACACCGATATGAAGCGCCAGATTCTGATAAACACATGTGTCGGACGGACTGATAACATGCGCCAGACATACTTCTTTTCCCGGTACCCGCACGCGGGTCATACGAAGCTTCTTCCCCTGCAGATGTTCGTAGTCATCATGGAACAGCTTTTCCAATAGTTCTTCTTTCGTCATTTGAACCACAAATCCACTTCCTATCTCTTTGTAATGCTGCAGACTACATATCCTAACGTATCACGGAAGTACTCTACGATCTCCGTCAGAGCCGCCGTCACATCGGAAATCTCTCCTGTGATAATCAATGTTCCCGTAAAACGGTCTGCAAATCCAAGATATACGTTTCCGCTTTTTACTGCAATATCCGATGCGATTACAGCAGACTCCGGAGGAGTCATATTCATAATACCGATTGCTGATGAACGGTAATCAAGCTGAGGATTCAGCCCCAGTTTCTGATAAATGATCGGAGCCGGGCCACCCATCACATGCGCAAATGTGATTTCCTTGCCTGCCACGGTCTCCTGTACGATTCTTATCTGTTCTCCATGATCATTAGTCATAATAATTCCTCTCTCCTGTATATCTGCTCTGTAAAGAGCAGTCTGTTCTACTGAAAATCATATTATTATGTGCGTCCTCTGTCAAGCTGATATACAACATCCTGTTATGTTTTCATTCTGCAGCATCCTGTTACTGCTTTATATCTTTTACCAGCTTCACGATACGGCTTGTACCGAGGCGGTCTGCACCGAGCGCAAGAAATCTTTCCGCATCTTCCAGAGATGTAATGCCGCCTGCCGCCTTGATCTTTACATCCGGGCCCACATTTTCAGCAAACAGTTTAATATCTTCAAATGTGGCGCCGCTGCATGAAAATCCGGTGGAGGTCTTGATATAATCCGCCCCGGCATTCGTCACGATACGGCACATTTCTGTTTTTTCTTCATCTGTCAGCAGACAGGTCTCTATAATGACTTTGAGAACCTTATCTCCGCACGCTGCTTTCAATGTGCGGATCTCGTTTTCGATAAGATCATATTTTTTGTCTTTGAGCCATCCGATATTGACAACCATATCGATCTCATCCGCCCCGTTTGCAATGGCATCCTTCGTCTCAAACTCCTTGGTCGCTGTAGTCATATATCCGTTGGGGAAACCGATCACTGTGCAGATGGCAGTCTTCCCGTCCACATATCCTTTTGCCTGCTTTACATAGCTTGGCGGGATACATACTGATGCTGTATGATATGTAATTCCATCATCACAGATCTGCCGGATCTCATCCCATGTAGCTGTCTGTGACAGCAATGTATGGTCTACATGTGTCAATATTTCATTGATATCCATTATCATCTTTCCTCTTTCCCACATCAGACATTCTTTTCTCTGTCAGAACGAATCAGTCCGCGGATAGTCTCCGCCCTTTAAATCTTTACCCATACCGATTTTCTTTCCGTAAATGAAAACGGCAAAGCAAACATTTCAATTCTCATTATATCCGTGCTCCTGTTTCTTTTCAAGCTCTTTTGCATTCGCCCTCACGACAAACGCATGAATGTGTTTCCCAACTAAGCCCATTGGT
>CAZJRY010000054.1:2335-14764 GCA_964548625.1 uncultured Mediterraneibacter sp. | reverse complement strand
TCTATCCGAACACACATGAAGCGTATATCAGCCATGAGGATCACGCCCGGCTGAAGCAGCAGCTTCTTGCATCTATGAGACATCGGAAAGAACGCCAAAGGCGCAGGCAGCGCCAGATCCAAAATCAGGACAATCCTTTGCAGGGACTTGTCTTTTGTGGGGAATGCAAAAGGAGGATGCGGCTCATCAAGAAAGGGGAGAGGCACTGTGACTGGCATTTTTCCTGTTCCGGCAAAGAAGACCACGCCCATATCGGGCATCCGCCCTTTTCCGCAGAATACGGGGAATTGGAGACACAAGTGCTTTACAACCTGCAGATGCAGCTAAAAACAGCAATCGACGCAGACACCTTTCTGCACAGCCACTCCTTGGAGGATCTCCAGATCCGGCTGAAGGCAAGCCGCAATGCGTCCCTGCAGATGCTCTATTCCAGAAAGGCAACCCTCGCCTCCCGGAAAAAGCAGGCATTTGAAGATCTGGCGGCAGGGATACTGGATAAAGAAACCTACCAGATGCAGACCTCGAAACTGGAACAGGAAGCCAAATGGCTGGCAGGAGACATCGACCGGGCGAAAAAGCGGGTGGAGGAGATCGATATCTACCTCACACCAGATAATGAATGGCTCCGCAGTTTTTTATCCGCCAATATCTCTCCCGAGCTTGACAGCCGTGCCGTCCATCAACTGATCCGTCAGATCGAAGTCTGGCATGACCGCCAGATTCTGATCACGTTCAATTATGCAGACTGTATGGAAAAATTCCTGCGCTGTCTGAAAGAATCAAAGACCATCAAGGAAAGGAACCCACTATGAGTACACTCGCCTGTTATATCCGGCTTTCACTGGCAGACGGCGATCTTGGAAACGGAAAAGATGAAAGCAACAGCATCCGTAACCAGAGGAATCTCCTCCATCAATATATAGACAGCCACCCGGAATTCTCTGACTGGACGATTCAGGAATATGTCGATGATGGCTATACCGGCACCAATGACGACCGTCCGGAATTTCAGAGGATGATCGAATCGGTTCAACAGGGCATGATCCAGTGCATCATTGTAAAAGATCTGTCCCGTTTTGCCAGAAACTATATCATCACCGGAGAATATCTGGAACAGATCTTCCCCTTCCTGGGGGTGCGCTTCATCTCCATTACTGACCATTACGACAGCGCCAGCAATACCACAGTGGAAGATAACATGAGCGTTGTCTTAAAATCCGTCCTCAATGCGTACTACAGCAAAGACCTCGGACGGAAGATCGCATCTTCCTTCCAGCAGCGTATGCGGCAGGGAACCTTTAAGAGCAAAGCCCCTTATGGCTACCGGCGTGTGGAGGATCAGATCAGCTATCAGATTGACCCGGAAGCCGCCAAAACGGTCCGCCGGATCTTTGACCTCGCCCTGACAGGATGCTCCACACGGGAGATTGCCAACCGTCTCAATGAGGAGCAGTTCCCGACGCCTGCCGTGTATCACCGCTATCATGCAGCACAGAAAAAGAATTCTTCCCGGCTGATTACAAAGGATCCCATATGGGAACCGACTGGCGTCTTAAATATCCTGCGGAACCGGGCATATACCGGAGATCTGGTCATGCGCAAGGCGGCGGCTGTTATCTCAGGATCTAAAAAGAGACGCCCTACCCTGCCCGAAGAACAGATCATAAAGAAAGCAGATCATACGCCCATTGTAACAACAGAGGAATTCCACAAAGTACAAAAATTATTCCCGCCAAAAACCAAACGGAAGAAATCCCGACAGCGTATAGACTATACGCTGAAAGGCACCGTCCGATGCGGGCAATGCAGACGGATGATGACCTATGCCAGCTATTCCTACTTCGTCTGCCGTCATTCCGCTTTGGAACATTCCCACTGTTCCCCAAAGCATTTCCCGGCTGCTGAGATCGAACATGCCGTGTTTGAGGCACTGAAACCATTGCTTGAAACAGCAGCCGCAGCCGGGAGGCGCACATCCGGGAAAAAGGGGGGTGCCCCAACGGATCTTCTGTCCCAATGCCGGAAAGAGATCGCTGATACCGAATACCGGGAACGGCGGTGCAGGCAGCTGAAATTGGATGCTTATGAAGAATACACCTCCGGCACACTGTCTTTGGAGAACTATCTGAAGCGAAAAGACAGCCTGACCAGACAGGCGAAAGAGCACAGCCACAGGCTGGATATGTTGAAAGCACAGGAAAAAGCCTATTCCAGCGGGGAAATCCCCCATGATGTACAGGCAGTGACAGAAGCCGCCATCCAGTTCCGCCACCACACGTCCCTGACCCGGGAAATGGTGACTACATTTCTGGAAAGTGTCTATGTCTATGATGACCATTATGAATTTCAGTGGAAAGAGCAGGCCCTGTTGGAGCACTTGCAGGGAAAACCGTTTTAAAAGAACGATCCCATCCACATGATGCGATGAAAGGAGACCTCCTATGAAACACACTGACCGTCAATATCCTCTCCCTCCAACCGGAGTCTATACTGCCAACTGGATCCCCTACGGCTACCGGTACGATCCGGGATCCCCGGAAATGGTCGTCGTTGACCAGGAGGTGGCGGAGGCAATCCGCTATCTGTTCCGAAAATATTTATCGGGCATGTCCCTGCCTGAGATCTCCCACGACCTGGAAGCACAGGGATACCCCTCCCCGTCCAGACGCAAGGAACAATTAGGGCTCCCTCCCCGTTCGGGACGGTCGCCGGATCTGGAGCACTGGAAATCCAGCGCACTGAATCAGACCGTTTTCCACCCCATGTACGCCGGGGATCTGATCCGCTCCGGCAGAGTATGGGACGCTGTATACTACTATAGCGGTCGTCCTGTACCGGAAGGAATCACGCTGCCGGACATCGAAGAAAACCACCATGAAGCGCTGATCTCCCGGGAAGATATGAAACGGGCATCGGAACGATACCTGCTGGAGCGGGAGCAGCGCAATGCCAGTCCCCCACGCCGGAAACGGGACAAAACAGGGATCCCGGACAAAACCGCTGACCTTTCCCTTGGACCGGTACTCCACTGCGGCGAATGCGGACGGCTGATGGACGAAATCCAGATGAACATCGGCGGTCAGCCCTGCACTGCATATCTATGCTCCGGACTGTCCCTCCTCCAGCCCAGTAAATGCACCAACCGCTTTTACCGGCAGTCCGAATGGATGGCTTCCCTTCTCTCTGCAGTAGAAGCCGAGCGAAAACAGGCACTCAGGATACGGCAACAGATCACCGGGGAGGGAAAGAACCTGCAGTACAGCCGGACGGAAAAAAATCTCCTCCGGGAGATCGATAAAGCCGTTGACGCCGTCCGAAAGAATATGATGGAGACAAGGCGGATCCAGTCCCGTCAGAAGTCCGGCACTCTCTCCGAACAGGAGTACGCCGCAGAATCACAGAGACTGCAGGCAGAAGATGATACTTACAGCCGTCAGGTCATGGACACCCTTGTGCGCATCCGGGAATTCCGGGATATCTGCACCCCGGATCATCCGTGGCTCGCCCTCTATGCCGGTCTCCCGGAGGATGGAGACTATGCTGCTGATCCGGAGCGCCTTCTGGAGACAGTGGAGCGTATCGACCTCTATCCGGATCAACCGCCCAGGATCACACTGGCAAAAGCGCCGGAAAAGGAGGAACTTCTCACACTGTTAAAACAAAACAGCTCCCGCAAAAAGCGTAAATCAGGCATGGTGAGAGAGTAACCTGCCGATCGTAGCAGAAAGGAGACAGAAAAATGGCAGACAACAACCAGACAAAACTTTACAACGCTGCTCTTTATGCCAGACGCAAGTTCATAGAGCGCACACAGCCGGACGAGCCTGATCCCCTGGCCGCTGATCAGATCAGGGCTATGAAAGAACACTTAAAAGATTTCCCCGATATTAAGATCACCGGTGTTTACATGGACAGCCGCAAGATCAGCATCGACCGTCCCTGCCCGCAGTTCCATCGGATGATCCATGATATACAGGAGGGCCGATACACCTGTATTGTCATGTACAGCCTTGATACCTTCGGCAAAGATATTTATGAGAATCGCTATTATATCCTCCGGCAGTTTACTGCAATGGGATTGCGCATTCTGTCCCTTCTGGATGAGTATGACAGTTCTATTTCCGAACCGGAACCCGGAAAATTTACCATGTTGGAGGAATTGGTCAAACAAAACGGCAAGTTCGATACCTCCCGCAAACTTTCTGCAAAAATGAGGGAAAAAAAGTTAAATGGCTACTGGGAACTTACCTTCACTCCTTACGGTTATCTGTACCGCCCTGATACAGAATCCAATCTGGAGATTGATCCGGAAACAGAACAGTACGTCCGGTTCATCTTTGACGAATTCCTTTCCGGCACCAGACGAACAGAGATCGCAAACAAACTGACGGAAATGGGAGCGCCAAGCCCGTCTCTTCGAAAGGAACAGATGGGGCTCGTATATTCAAAGCCTTCCGCCAAAGATTACTGGACAATAGGCAGCGTCAACGCAATCCTTAAAAACCAGATGTATACCGGCGATCTTGTATATGGCAGACTGCGGGCAGCCATGTATGTGTTCCGGGAAGCGCAAAGGCGTCTCTGGACCGGTGAGATCCAGGTTGTCCCGGATCACCATGAGCCGATCATCTCCCGTGAGGATTTTGACCGGACGAAGCTCATGTTGGAGATGCTGAAGCAGGAATGGGCGGAGCAACGGAAAAAGAGGGAGGCATCGCCTTCTATCACGACGCCGTTTCGGAATCTCGTCTTTTGCGGACACTGCGGACGGATCATGTTTCACAAGCAGTATCGCACCAAGCAAATACCTTATTCTGCTTATATCTGTTCCAGCCATCAGTACAACTTGGAAAATGCCTGTCCTTTACAGCCGATCCGTCTTGAAGATATCATCCCGGAAGTACGGGCAGAACTGGAAAAGGAGCGTCTTCTGGCATTGAAAACCTATGAACGGATCAAAGACGGTGAGAAAGGGGATTGTTATCAAAGGCTGGATCGCTATTATCAGTCTCAGATCAATACTGCGCTCCAACGTGGAAAAGAGAATACTGCTGAATTGATGACACTCCAGGAACAGGATACCAACCGAAAAAAGGAATTAGAAGAAAAAAGCGTGGAATTACGGAAAGAGCTGGTGGAAAGCATCAACCGGAAACAGGACTTTAAAAAGGCTTTTGTGGTACAAAATCCGTGGCTCAAATTGTACACCCAGCTGGAAGAAGATTTTGCGATCACTCCAAGCATCGCCAAAAAATATATTTCCCAGATCTATCTGTACCGGGACGCCCCGCTGGAAGTAAAAGAGATGAAACGGGAATGCAAAGAAAAACTTCTCTCCTGCCTTGCCCTTGCTGACAGCGGCGAAATCAATACGTAGGAGAACTATTTACGAGGAGGGATATCATGCCCAGAAGAAGCAGACATACCAGCCAGCTCATACAGATAAAAAAACGGAACGATACAGTGCCGGAAACAGTAAAGCCCGCCAACCGCACTGCCATCTATGCCCGTCTGTCCTTCTGCGACAGCCTCTCCCATCCGAATGAGGACAGTATCAATGCCCAGCTATCCGTTCTCAAAGCTTACGTTGCCGCACATCCGGATCTTACGCTGGCTGCAGAGTATGCAGACCATGGATGGACAGGTATGAATTTCCAGCGTCCCGGATTTCTGACGATGATCGAAGACATCCAATCCGGGAAGATCAACTGTATCGTAGTGAAGGATCTCTCAAGATTCGGCAGAAATTACTGGGAAACCGGCTATTACCTCGAAGTACTCCTTCCACACCTGCATACACGCTTTATCTCGATCGCAGATGGATTTGACAGTATGACTTCTGATCCCGGCACTCTTGCCGTAATACTGAAAAACATCCTGAATGATTTTTTCAGCAGAGAGCTTTCCCGCCGGTATTCGGATAATTATGATCTGAAAAAAGCAAAGGGCGCATTTTACAGGGGAGCGCCTTACGGGTATATTTATGCCCCAGATTGTCCGGGTCATCTGAAATTTGACCCGGAACTGTGCCACTATGTCCGGCTTATTTTCGCATGGGCGCTGGAGCGTGTGCCCTGTTGCACCATCGCAAAACGCTTGAGGGAAATGAACGTTCCCACCAAGGAGTGGATCGAGCATCGCAACCACAACGGCGGGACACGGAGCAAGGGCGAAAGCCGCTGGTATACCAAGACAGTCTCTGATATGCTCAAAAACCACACGTATGCGGGGGATTTTGCCTGTGGAAAAAGTTATAACAGGAAATGCGACCCGTTCCATGTGCGGCTCAGTATTCCGGAAGATGAATGGGTCATTATCCCTGATACCCATCCCGCTTATATCACACATGAACAATATGACATCATCCGCAAACATCTGCTTGATACTTCAAATGAATATAAAGAGAGACAAAAAGCAAACGATCCGAAACGGGAAGATTATCCGAATCTTTACAAAGGAATGCTTGTCTGCTCCCTGTGTGGCAGAAAAATGATGCTGAGCACCTGCTTTACGCAAAATTATGAAAACAAGATGCATTACTTTTGCCTCTTTAACGGTTCTGAGAAAGAAAACGGACACCGAAATTTCACCATCAATAAACGCACCCTGGACATTATCATCCTTCATCAGATTCAGGAACAATGCCGCCTGGGCAAGATCCTTTCCGCTTGGCTGCGCTCCCCGGAAGGGAAAAGAGCTGCCAATCGACGCATAGAAGAACTCCGGACTTTCTTCGAGCATTCTTCCGACCGGCTAAAGACCTTAAAGGCAGAACGGGCCACGCTGTTTGAACTGCAGGCAGACGCTCTCATAGACCATGAGACGTATAAGCTAAAGATGTCCATGCAAAAAGACGATATGCGTCAGATTTCTGTTGAACTGGAGGAAACAGCAAAAGAACTTACCGCAGCAAACAAAACATTAAGCACTGAAAATCCCTGGGTCCAATTCTTTTCCAAGCTCACTTTCCCTCATGAGATGAGCCGGGAACTGGTCGAAACAGCGATAGAGCGTATCGATGTCCTTTCCCCGGATGACGCTCAGGCTGTTTTCGTATATCAGGAATGGTTCACAAGACTGTGGGAGTTTTACCAGAAGGAGGCAGACTATGAATCTCGGCACTGATTCTACCATTCTCGCCGCCTATCTCCGGCTTTCACTGGCAGACGGCGATCTGGAAAACGGAAAAAATGAAAGCAACAGCATCGCAAATCAGAGAAAACTGATCCGACAGTATCTTCTCTCCCATCCGGATCTGGAAAGACTGGAATATACAGAATATGTAGATGACGGCTATTCCGGCACAAATACAGCCCGCCCTTCCTTCCAATCCATGATTTCCAAAGCCAGAAACGGGGAGATCAACTGTATCATTGTGAAAGATATGTCCCGCTTCTTCCGAAATTATCTGACTCTGGGCGATTATGTAGAACAGATCCTTCCTGTGCTGGGCGTGCGTTTTATCGCAATCAACGATCACTATGACAGCAAAGAACAGATTTCCTATCTGCAGTCCATGAGCATCGCCCTTCATGGGCTTGTATATGCTTACTACAGTAAAGACCTGTCAAAAAAGAAAGGACTCAATATCAAAGCACGGATGAAAAAAGGGACATATATTGCCAAATCTCCCTATGGCTATAAGACCAACTGGAAACAATACCGTTTTGAAATCGATCCGGAAGCAGCGGAGGTCGTCCGGCTGATCTTCGACCTTGTGCTGACCGGGAACAGTCCCAATGCGATCACGCAGATCCTGAATGAATGTCAGATCCCTACACCATATGTTTATGCACAGCTACATCCTGACATGAATCAACTGTACCTGAACAGCAAGACAAAAGTACCTTTATGGTCATCCCCTCAGGTCAAACGGATCCTTCACAATGAAACCTACACCGGCAAACTGATCATGAATAAGACTTATATGAATAAACCTGACCAGATCAAACAAAGAGCCAGACCCAAGGAGGAATATATCATCCGGGAGCATGCGCATGAAGCGATCATTTCCCAAAACGATTTTGACATGGCAAACCAGATGATCCGGCGAAACAAAGCCAAATCCAACCGCAGCAGGCAGAGCCCACCCTATGAGCCAAGTGCCCTCGCAGGAAGATTATTCTGCGGCCACTGCGGACTTATCATGGAACAGCGTAAAAAAAGTATGACAGCAGTCTGCAAGTATCATCGCAGATATCAGACAGTCTGTAATGATACGACCTATTCCCTCCCTGTCATAGAGGATCATATCTATTACAAACTGATGCCGTTCCTGCAGGAAGCTGTTGCAGAAAAGAAGGAGCAGGAAAAAGCTGTGCGGCAGGCAAGAGCCGATCTGAAAGAGTGTCAGCGGCAGATCATGTTTTTAAAGCGGCGGCAGGAAGAACTGCTCCATGAAAAAAGGCGGCTGTTTGAAGCATTCTCCGAGGGAAGCCTTTCGGCTGACAGATACATTTCAAATAAAGCAGATTTCCGCCAGCTGGCAGAAACCATCCAGACAGAATTAGAAGCCAGAATGAGCGAGGAAGAAACGCTGCTTTCTGTCACGGTTGATCCCGATCTGTCAACACTGGCACAGAAAGCCGGCATTTACCTGACAGAAAGCTGCCTTACCCGGGATATGGTAACAGATTTTATCAAGTCTGTAGAAGCCTGCGGCATCGATGATTACCATATCACATGGCGATATCCTGCATTGTTCCATCATCTGAAGGGACGGCTCCAGAGAAAGCGGGAAGATGCGTCAGCGGAAGAAATAGAGCAACGTTAATGTCCGATAGAAAAGCATATGAACAGGAGATGATACCATGCAGAAAGAACAGATCAATCCGAAAGGACAAAATTCTGCAGATACAGAAAAATGCGCATCTGCGGAAGTCTATCACGCCGCCCTTTATGCACGGCGTAAATTTACCGACCTTGTGCAGCCGGATGAACCGGACCCGTCCGCCAACGAACAAATCCGGATCATGAAAGAATATCTGGCAGATCTTCCGGATATAGCGGTAAACGGCGTATATATGGACAGCCGCAGGATACGCTCGGCAACGCCCCGCCCTCAGTTCCAGAAATTACTGCTGGATCTCCAGGCAGGCAATTTTAACTGTATCGTCATGTACAGTCTGGATACCTTCGGCAGGGATATCAGCGAAAACAAATATTACGTTCTGCGCCGCTTCACCGCCATGGGACTGAGGATCATTTCTCTTTTGGATAACTATGACAGTTATGTATCAGAACCTGAATCCGGCTCCTTTTCCCGGCTGGAGGAGATGATCGATCTGAACATGCGTTTTGATAAATCGCGCAAGCGTACTGCAATGGTGAGAGAATATGGAAAAAAAGGACAGGTTTTTATCAAAAAGAATGTTCCCTATGGATACCGCATCAGCACGGATGCGGAATCAAAACTGGTCGTTGACCATGAAGTGGTCCCGTATATCCGGTATATTTTTGAGCAATATGCATCAGGAACCAGTCCTGCTGAGATCGCCAGAAACCTGACAGCAATGAAGGCTCCCTGTCCGACCATGCGGAAATCCCAGCTTGGCGTACAATATAAGAAAATAACTCCCAACGATTACTGGGCTTCCGGCAGCGTCAGCGGTATTTTAAGAAACCAGATCTATACCGGTGATTTTGTCTATGGAACAGAGAAATGCTCCATTTATATCAACCGGGATCAGGAGAAACGGCACCGAACCGGTGAAAAACAGATCATCCATAACCATCATGAAGCAATTATCAGCCATAAATTATTTGATCAGGCACAGAAACGGATTGAGCAAAACCGGCCGCAACAGCACAATAAAAATCAGAGGACTGCCGGTCTGTCCTCTTTCTCCGCTACTCCTTTCCGGAAACAACTATTCTGCGGTCAATGCGGGCGTCCCATGTATTTTTTTCATGATTCCCGTGTCCATCGGTATGAATACATGGTGTATGCCTGTTCCAGCCGGACTAAGAAACTAAAAAATCCCTGCAGCCATGATCCGATCAAACTCAGTGACATTATCCCGGCAGTAAAAGAATCCTTGCTGCAGGAACGCCATCTTGCCCGGAAAATCTACAGCCAGATGGAAGGAGACACAAACAGCGAAATATATATAATCCTGAAAAAACATTTTCAGGATAAAATCGATGCTCTTGTTGATGCTGGAAAGCAGAACAACGCTGTACTGTCCGCTTTATCGGAGAATGCCCCGGAACAAAAAGCTGCACTGCTGAAAAAAGAAACCGAGCTGCGTGAAAAACTGGTAGATGCAATCAATCAAAAGAAAGTGTTTCGTCAGACTTTTAAAGTCACGAATCCATGGCTTGTTCTTTACAATCAGCTTCCGGAGGAGTTTGACATCACCTTAGAGATCGCCCGGAAATATATTTACCGCATTTACCTTTACCCCGATACGCCGCCAAAATTTCAGCCGATGAAACAGGAAGCAAAAAGCAGCCTGCTCGGATATTACAATCTGATCCCCGGCAACGAATGAATCCCATTATAATACGAGGAGACATACCATATGAAAAATCTCAAAAAACCTGAAACAACTCACCATGCCGCACTCTATGCACGGCGTAAATTTACAGATCAGGTACTGCCTGACGAACCGGATCCCACTCCCGTCTCACAGATCATCACCATGAAAACACACCTTAAGGATCTTCCGGATGTGACAATTGAGCGGATTTATATGGACTGTCAGAAAATGGACTCTCATCATCCCCGCCCCCAGTTCCAGCAGCTGCTTCTCGATATTCAGGATGGCAAATACACCTGTATTGTCATGTACAGCCTTGTCACATTCGGAAAAGATAATGCAGAAACTGAATATTATGTGCTTCGCCAGTTTGCTTCACAGGGTCTCCGTATCATTTCCGTTCATGATGACTATGACAGCAGCATATCGGAACCGGTCACCGGATCTTATTTCCGGTTAGAAGAACTCCTCCAGCCGAGTCTGCACTCAAATCATACCTGCAGTCAGGTTTTCATGGAAAAAACATCAGATCATAAACAATGGATCTTCAGCAAACGAAAAATCCCCTATGGATATCATTTCAATCCGGACACAGAATCGCACATGGATATTGACCCTGAGGCAGCACAGTATGTCCGGTACATCTTTGAAGAATATGCTTCCGGGACAAGCCCGGGAAAGATCGCTAAGAAACTGACAGACATGAACGTCCCTACACCCTCTATGCGGAAATCCCAACTCGGAACCAACTATAAAAAGATGTCTCCCAGCAACAGCTGGACGTTTGGAAGTGTCTCTTATATTTTGCGGAACCGGATGTATAGCGGCGATTACATTTGCGGCAGAGAAAACTCCTTCCTCCATCCTGACCACAAAGATACAACATCGTACTGGAACAGTGAGGAACAGATCATTCCTCACCACCATGAACCGCTTGTTCCCCGTGCGACATTTGACAAAGTATGGAAACTGCAAGAACAAAATCGAAGGCGATTGATTGAAAAAGAGGGAAATTCCCATGATATGCCGGAATATTCTTCTACTCCATTCCGTAATCATTTGTTTTGCGGACATTGCGGCAGTATCATGCATTTCTATCATAGTATCCATGTCCGTCATCATTATACTGCCTATATATGTTCCAGCCGTAAAAAGAAAATGGAAAATGCCTGCAGCTACGCTCCGATCAGGCTGAATGAGATCCTGCCGGCAGTAAAGCAGGCACTGGCGGACGAACGCGGGCTCGCCCTTACAATATATGGACAAATGAAAAACGGGAGAGACAGTGAGATCTATCAACGATTGGAAAAATATTTTCAGAAAAAGATAGATACGCTCAGAGATGCCGGCAACGGGAATCATGAAGAACTGCTGGCTTTGAAAGAAAAGAAAACATTCCACCGGGCATTTAAGATCACCAATCCATGGCTTATGCTCTATACCCATCTTGATGAACACTTTGAGATCACACTGGACACAGCACGGAAATATATTTACCGCATTTATCTTTACGCAGATGCTCCACTGGAATTTCAGCCAATGAATCAAGAGGCAAAAAGCAACCTGCTTGGATACTTCGACTTGGTCAAAGACACACGTACCGATTCTTAAGGGGGCACTCTATGGCAAGGATCAGCAGACACGATCAGCAATTGGCTCAGACGGGAAGAACATCCAATATCCGCCCGGAAACTGTTGCCACCGTAAATTACACTGCCATTTATGCAAGGCTTTCCCTGTGCGATAATATCCATCATTTAAATGAGGACAGTATAGAATCCCAGATCCGACTCCTGAGAAATTATGTTTCAGAGCATCCGGAGCTGCACCTGACAAAAGAGTATGTAGATCGTGGCTGGACGGGCATGAACTTTCAGCGCCCCGGTTTCCTGCAGATGATCGAAGATATTCAGGCAGGAAAGATCAAATGCATCGTAGTAAAAGATCT
>CAZJRY010000054.1:0-2235 GCA_964548625.1 uncultured Mediterraneibacter sp. | reverse complement strand
GATCTCTCCCGGCGCTTTTCAGACAGCTATGACCTGCGGAAAGCAACCGGCGTTTTCCGCAAGGGGCAACCCTATGGATATATATACGATCCCGACCGTCCAAAACATCTGACCTTTGATCCGAAACTCAGCTATTATGTGCGGATGCTTTTTTGCTGGGCTTTGGAAGAAATACCAAGTGCTACGATCGCAAAACGGTTAAGGGAGATGAATGCTCCCGTCCCGGCACCTATGGAATACCGATATCATAAACCAGATAAAAAGGTATCCTTCATCTGGAAGGGTGACCAAGTGGATCATATCCTGAAAAATCGCACTTACACAGGAGATTTCATCTGCGGCAAAAGTTACACCAGAAAATGTGATCCATTCAATTATCGCCCGGAAATCCCCGAAGAAGAATGGATCGTGATCCCAGACAGCCATCCGGGATATATCACCCACGAAGAATTTGACCGCATTAACCGGCGTTTAAAAACAATTACGAAACGGCATAAACAGCAGATACAAAAAAATGCTCTCCTGGACGACATAAATCCCAATTCTTATAAAGGCAAACTTATATGTCCTGTCTGCGGGAGAGTCATGTCCTCCAGCTTTCAAGGCGGTTCTTCTGCTCCGAACAGGAAATATATCTGCTTCAATGAGACTTATAAGAATCATGGACCGCATTCCACAAACATCCGGAAGACAATGCTGGATATCATTGTTCTCAATCAACTGCAGGAGCAATTTCATCTGGCTGAACTTCTTTCCAACTGGCTCCGCTCCTCGGAAGGCAAAAGACGGGCTGACAGGCGTATAGCAAAATGCCAGAATACTTTAAATCAGATTTCCTGTCAGATCAATACCTTAAAAACAGAACAGACAACCTTATTCGAGAACTATGCGGAGAATATGATCAGCGGTGAGGTCTATACCAAAGCCATGTCCCTTCTGAGGGAAAACCTTTATCTCGCTGCCAGCAAGCAGGAAACATCCGCTCAGGAACTCACTATCTTGAAACTGTCCTTGACCATGGAAAATCCATGGCTTAAGTTATTTACTTCCCTTCCGTATCCGGATAAAGTATGTGCTGATATAGTGCAAAAGACGGTTGACAAGATCATCGTCCATTCCAAAGAAGATGCAGAAGTTCATTTCCGCTATCAACAACATTTCACACGAATATGGTGTTTATACAAGGAGAAACCAACAGATGAATCAAATAGATCAGAAGAATAATACTTATGTGATCGCAGCATATCTGCGCTTATCTCAAGCAGATGAAGATCTTGTCAGCAAAGCGGAAAGCAACAGCATTTCTAATCAGCGAAAGCTCATTGAACATTACATACTCTCCCATCCAGACCTTTCCGATATGGAATACACAGAATATATTGATGACGGATATACCGGTGTCAACACGGCCAGACCTTCCCTGCAGATGATGCTGCGCAAGGTCAGATCCGGAGAAATCCAATGTATCATAGTCAAAGATATGTCCCGGCTCTCCAGAAATTACCTTACACTCGGAGATTACGTAGAACAATTCTTTCCCATGCAGGGAGTGCGCTTTATCTCGATCAATGACGGCTATGACAGTAAAGAACAGTCCGCTTATCTGCAGTCTATGAGTATCGCACTGCAGGGACTGTTCTATGATTATTACAGTAAAGATTTATCGAAGAAACGAAGTCTGTCCAATATGACGAGAATGAAAAACGGTTTTCCTCCCCCGAACGCTCCTTTCGGCTACTGTACTGACCGTATTAAAAAGCAATATAAACTCGATCCGGAGTCTGCCGTCATTGTCCGATTGGTTTTTGATCTGGTTCTGGCTGGATACCGCCCATCGGAGATCGCAAACCTGCTGAATGATTCTAAAATCCCTGCACCCAATACATACAACAAACGCCATCCCGAACTGCGAAAGCCTGTCATTCCAAGCACAAAGCCTCAACCTTTCTGGCGGAAAAGCCAGATCAGCAAGCTCGTCCAGAATCCTGTATATAAAGGAACCCTGATAACAAATAAGACTTACAACGACTTGTCAGCGCATAAACGGGGCTGCCCTGTTCCTCAGGAACAGCATATTGTTCATGAAAATGCTCACCCGCCGATCATTCCAAATGATGATTTTGAAAAAGCCGGTCAATTAGTCCGGGTACGCCCAGACTGGAAAGGGTCGTGGATAAATGGCAGGAAAAATACCATTGACTATGCTCTGGCTGGCACTTTGCAGTGTGGCCACTG
>CAZJRY010000053.1:0-14808 GCA_964548625.1 uncultured Mediterraneibacter sp. | reverse complement strand
CAAGCCGCCCACAATCGATACAGATTCCTGATTCATCTGCCCGATTTTCTAGTGTCATTTTCCCGATCAGTTCTTTTATTCTTGCCTCCTGTTCATCAGTAAGTTTATTCAACATAATTCCTCATGATTGATTCTGATATCCCCGGGACATCAAAACGCCCGGGGAACACTCTAAATAAAAATTCTATTATTCTCCTGCTCTTCTTGCTTCAAGTTCCACGCGGATCTTTTCCATTCTCTTTTCGTCCAGCTTATAGAATGCCAGCGGGATAAGGGCAATTAACCCGAGGATTGCCGGTAACAGATTGACAATCGCACTGATACCTGTTAGGGTAGCCGGAGTCTGCTCCGCTCCTGCCACATATCCTACTCCTGCCAGAAGAAGCACTCCACCTGCTCCCACCAGAGCAGTTGCAATCTTTACTCCAAGGCTCATCATAGAAAATGCAAACGCATCATCTCGTACTCCGTACATATAATCTCCATATTCGATCGAGTCACACATCATACTGCTGCTGATACTAGTCACAGCATTAGTCAGTCCATATAATCCACTTAATACAAATACAACAGTAATGCTATTTTCCGGTACAAAGAACAGTATAAGCATTGATAAGGAGTTGACAAGCATCGAAATGATCAGCCAGCGTACCTTCCCGAGCTTACGTGTCAATACCGGCAGGATGAGGCTGCCGATCATCTGAGTCAGGCTGATGATAGTGAAGATCGGCGCAATATATGCATATGCTCCCACACAATAGATCAAATAATAAGACAGAAAAGACATATGTGTCATGGATGCAGCCGCACCAATAAAAACATTAAAGATGACAATCAGGAGCATCCTATTCTTCATAACAGCCCGCAATGATTTTTTGAGAGGAACCTTTTCGGCCTTTACCTCACCGGTCTCTTGCATGATCTCTTTCTTATCTTTTACTTCCTTGCAGCCGGCACAGCAGATCCAGAACATCACAACAGAAATTGCTGAAAAGATCACCGTTGTCCAGAAATATCCTGTTCCATTCGCCACATCACTCTTACTGAAATAGAGGATCAGGGTCATCGCGCACGCGCCAAGGATGGTAGATGCTATGGAATTTCCCACCTGTGCTATTGCGATAATATCCATCTTGATCTGAGGATTATTTGACAGTCTGTTGACAAGGCTGTTGACTGCAACGCTTACCGTAGCATATCCTGTTCCCAAAACCATATAACATAAAAGGCAAACTACAACTTTTGCCATTCCCTCCAACGGCCAGACTGTAAAAGTCAGGATATTAAAGATGGCGAGGAACGGAGCGCCTATCGCGAGATATGGCTTAAACTTACCCCATTTTGTGTGCGTCCTGTCAACAATCGCGCCTACTACCGGGTCATTTATCCCTCCCCAGATACGAGAGATCAGCATGATCGTTGAAATCGCTCCTGCCGCAAGGCCTACCACATCGGTATAAAACAACAGAAGATAATTGTTGATCATATACCAGATAACATTTGACGCGCTGTATCCTATCGTATAGGAAAACGTCGTCATCACATTTAGTTTTTCCTTTGGTTTCTTTGTTACTGTCTCATTCGTTTTCATTCTCGTTCCTCCTTTAATTCTTTGCCAGCCCTTCTTTTCTCCAGTTCCAGACGAATCTTGTACATAGTCTTTTCATCCAGTTTATAAAATGCCATCGGCACTAATGCCAGAAATCCCAAAATAGCAGGGATAAGATTGACGATCACATTGATCCCGGTCAATGTGTACGCGGTCTGTCTCGCTCCGGCCACATATCCTACTGCGGACAGAAGAAGAACTGTTACCGTTCCTGTAAGTGTCTGTGCAGCTTTTACTCCAAAACTCTGTAACGAAAAGGCGAACGCGTCATCGCGAACCCCGTACATATAATCCCCGTACTCAATCGCATCGCATATCATACTTGAACAAATGCTCGTTGCAGAATTAGTAAATCCATAGATTATATTTACTCCCATCAAGAGCGGTATATTGGATGCTGGTATAAAAAACAGGAGCAGCATTGCACCGGAGTTTATCATAAGTGTGATTATCATCCATCTGATCTTGCCAAATCTGCGGGTCGCAAGCGGCAGAATCAGACAGCCGATCATCTGCATCAGGCTGATAACCGCAAATGTGGGGCCTATATATGCATAAGCACCTACACAGTAGATCAGATAGTATGACAGCAGAGACATGTGTGCCAGTGTTGATATTGCTCCGATAAAGACCATTAATACCGAAACCATAAGCATCCTGTTTTTTAACGCTGTTTTTAGTGATTTTCCCAACGGCACTCTTTCTTCTTTTACTCCTGCTGCCGATGATGCCGCCTGTACTTCTTTACAGCCTTTGGCACAGATCCAGAACATTGGAACAGCAATCAAAGAAAATCCGACTGTCGCCAGAAGATACCCTCTTCTGTTTGCCACATCGCTCTGACTGAAATAGAGGATCAGCGGCATTGCACATGCCCCAAGGATCGTAGATACAACGGAAGATCCCACCTGGGAGAATGCTATAATGTCCATTTTTACCTGTGAATCATTAGACAGTCTGTTTACAAGTCCATTGATGGAAACCTGTACAACTGTATAAGTCATTCCGACGCCAATGTAACAGAGTAGGCAGACAATAACTTTTGTTATTCCCTGTAAAGGCCACACCGTAAAAGTGAGGACATTGAAAATTCCCAGGAACGGAGCTCCTATTGCAAGATAAGGTTTAAACTTTCCCCATCTTGTACGTGTCCTGTCCACGATTGCTCCCATCATAGGATCGTTCAGCGCATCCCATACCCGTGAAATCAGCATGATAGTGGAAATTGCCCCTGCAGTCAGCCCCACAACATCTGTATAGAACAACATCAGATAATTATTGATCATATACCAGATAACATTTGACCCGCTGTATCCCAACATATAGGCAAAGGCCGAGCGTTTATCCATTTTCTCTTTTGGAAGAATCATTGATGCATCTTTTGTATCTATTTTTTTCACCCCCATAACTGTAAACTCATCAAAACTTTTTTATCAGGATCGTTTCATAAAATCCAACATATCCGCCATCCATGATTCAGCTGATGTTCCAACAGCCAGACTGCATCCGTGACCCCCTGTCGGAAAAATCTCCATCTTGTTTTGTACACCGGTTTTGGTCAGTACCTCTCCCATATGTTCTGCATTGCTTACAGGTACCAGCTTGTCATCTTTACATGCCCATATAAACGTCTTCGGATAAGAGCTGTCCACATGACGCTCAACAGAAAGCTTTTCCCTTACTTCCTCTCTACCCCCGGTCAGTGCCTGAAAACTGCCCTCATGACCTTCTTCCATAAAGCTGACGACAGGATAGCACAGGCAGACCATATCCGGTCGGATTCCGACTCCTCTGTATTTTTCAGCAAGTATAGGAGCTGTATTATCAAGATCTTTCATGATCTCTTTTTCATACTCCTTATGATATGCTGCGAAAGAAGCACAGAGATGTCCGCCTGCTGAAAATCCCAGGATCATGATCTGATCCGGGAGAATTCCATACTCTTTATCATGTGTCCGGAGATATTTCATTGCCATGGCAAGATCTTTCTGCGGCTCAGGATATCTTTCAGGATTTACCCTGTAAAATAACACAAATGCACGGTATCCTGCTTCTTCCATCTTTTTTAACACATCAAGTCCCTCCGACTTGGCAGAAAGTAGTTCATACCCGCCTCCCGGACAGATGATCACTGCAGGTTTTTCCACGTTATCATCAGTTTTTTTCGTCATAAAACACACAGATGACCGATCATTGTTAAATTCAGGTTCAAATCTGTCCTGTTCTTCACTCCACAGAGGGATAAAATCATAAGCATTCGTTTCACTGATTTTCGCTGCAGAATTTGCTGTCTCAACAAATTCATCTCCCGAAAACGGAATCCCCCACGGCATAACTACATTCTTTTCCGCTTCTTCCAAGCTTTTATCTTTCATATCTTCAGGGATAAATGTCAATTCCTTCATCGGATAAATGCCTTTCATATAGCGTTAAACCTCGGGTATATTCAAGATCTCATTAATACTGTACTTTTTATCAAACTTCATATTTTCTCTTCTTTTCTCAATTAATATTTGTATAGCTCTATATATAGACAGGTTGGATGATCCCCGAATCTCAGCATCATTTTTTCATCGCCGTTTAATATGCGTCCCGGTTTCCATTCTCCTCTTTCTACTTTTCCTTCTTCCAGTTTCAGATAATCCACTTTAACATTCTCACCTTCTTTTGGACGGAATATCAGTGTACTCATCATTCCGCACAGTAGAAATTTATTTCGGGCAAGCTCAAAAATCGCACCTGCCGCCAGAGGTTTTGCCGGAACCTTTGGGGAATATCCTACCGTAAGGTCATATTCTTCAAACCGAAAATATGTTCCAAGATCGGATTCTGACTTCTTCACATAACTCCGCAAATGTTCCGTTCCCCGGTATTTCAAATATAACGGTTTCAACTGTTCCACTAGATCATAAACAGCTGAAAGATACTCTTTACTTCCTTCAAGGTCATAAACAGAAGCATCGATATTTAACGCTGCAAGGACTTCCATCGGTGGTTTATCTACCATCTCCGGTGGTAATCCAAGTTCTTCTATTCCAAATGGGGAATAACAGATCGCATTCTGCTTCATAAAAGCATACAGACAATAGGATGCAGTCACTGCGTCTTTGCGTACCTCCGGTATAAAGAGCGGATTTTCTTTGTATCCATACTGGTCAATCGTCTGAGCCACATAGGATGCGTAGATATCCGGTCCAAGTGTAAACAGAGACGGAGCTGAGATCTTCCATATTTTATGTACATCGGTAACAGGACCTCCTGAAGGATAGGAGCCCGCATACCAAGGATGCTGTTTCAGCCAGGCATTGGCATAACAAGGAAGATTATATTCTTTCTGACCGGCTTCTGTAATTTTCTCTACGGCTTTTGCAAAATAATATGCCATAAAATATTCTTCGGCATTCTCTTTAAATGCCTGTTTCCATGTCCCTGAGACTCCATATTCTCTTGCCAGTTCTTCCGGAATTTCCTGTCCGAAGAATTCCTGCGCTGTTTCACTGTAATCCCGTCCGCTTCCGAGAATTCCAATTTCATTTTCTACCTGCATGATAAGTACTGTATTTTCATCCTCGTCCAGCTCACGGATATGAGCCATTACATTTGCAAAAGCCATAGCATCTTTTTCAACTGCAGCATCACAGAGTGGTGAAATTGTATTAATTTCTTCACCATTTACCTTCATCACCCGGTAATACTTTTTCGTATCTGCCTTCATCCACGCCGGGACATACATAGACTCGGCATTTTTCCAAAGGCCAAACCAAAGAAAGACTACCTTCATCTTATTCTCCCGCGCCTGTTTGATCAGTCCATCTAGCAGCTCAAATTTGTACTCTCCTTCAGTTGGTTCAATTGTTTCCCAATATAAAGGCATCAGTATAGTATTCATGTTCAGTCCCTCTAAGTTCGGCCATACATCTTTTTCCATATAGGCAAGGCTGCTGGAACTGGAATTGTGAATCTCACCACCCAGGATTAAAAACGGTTCGTCTTTTACATAAAGTGTAGGGATTCCGTTATCCATCTTGATTACTGGGATATTTGACATTTTAATTTCTCCTCCTTCGTATTCGTATCTGTTCCTGTTACTCATTTTAATAATCCGTATCCCTTCTCGCAATCTAAATATTTTACTATAGATATAATATTCTTTATGTCAGGCTTGACCATAAAGAAAACATAGCTTACAATGGTAAAAAACTTGAGGGGTCATATTATGATCTTAACTTATAAAATCCCAAATAAATATCGTCATAAACTTCCCATTCAGCTCCGTATACTCGGTATTAATCATCTTCAGGAACCGATCCACCGCGAAAAGGGGTTTTCTATTTTTCAATGGATCTACTGTGTAAGAGGACGTGGAGAATTTATCCTTGATCACAACCGCACGATCATAAATCCTGGTCAGGGGGCTCTGATCTATCCCTCTGTTCCATATGAATACCATGGTCTGACCTCTAACTGGACCACAGATTTTATTTGTTTTGACGGCAAAAACTGTTATGAACTGCTGAGCACATTAAATATGTTTGAATCCAATGTCTATCATTTTATAAATAAAGATATTTTTCCAAAGCATGTACAAAATCTATATCTTTTGCAGGAAAGAAATATAAAAAATAAAACTGCGGAATATTCAAAAGAATGCTACAATTTTTTACTTAACCTTTCGCTCTGTGTTAAAAAAATTGTTCCATCTATTCTTGAATCGGACAATGTAATACTCCAGGAAATCGTAAACTATCTGGACAATAATTATACGCAGGATATCACTCTTGATATTCTTGCCCAGCATCTGGGAATTTCCAAGGGCTATCTGTGTTCTTTTTTCAAAGAGCACATGCATCAAACTATCATGCATTATCTTCTAAATACACGAATGAATCGTGCCCGGATTTTTCTGGTTCAGTATCCCGAAAAAAAGGTCCTCGAAATCGCCCAAATGTGTGGTTTTGAAGATGCCAGTTATTTTGGGAAAGTATTCAAAAGAGAGATCGGTATGACTCCAGAGAATTATAGAAAAGGGATGTATTGAAATAATAGCCTAATAATAAATGGGGTGTCCTGAAAACATTATTCAGTGCTCCACTATAAACAAACATTCTAAAGGAGCCGTTGCAAAATAGATGAATAATCATTGATTCAATCATCTATTTTGCAACGGCTCCCTTTTACTTGATACAGTTCAGACTGTTACTGTATATATCCGATAAACACATTTCCTCCGCTCTCCGTCTGTTCCTCCATGGTACTCATCCCCACTGTATGGGATTCTCCGTCATCCGGATCGATGTACGTGATATCTGTCGTCGTATATCCTGTCAGCAGCACCGCATGATCCGAATCCACCAGCGCGATCACCGGACATCCCTGATTGATCACATAGAGCACCTGATCCAGCGTACACCCCGTCAGATCGATCTGATGCGCGTCATACTGCTCCATATACCGCTCGCACGCTTCCAGCGATGTCTCGCCGCTCTCCTCGCTGAACGCATCCGCATCCGTGGAATATACAAGATCTCTGTTTCCTTTCTCCCATACATATGTCTGGTCAGAAGAAATAACTACGCCCGATACTTCACCGGCTTTCTGGATCGCATAGCCGGCTTTATCATAGATCGCGATCAGTTCTCCCAAGCCATAGACATAGAACTTTTCTCCGTTGTCGCCGCTCAAAGTAACCGTAAGCGGTTCCTTTGATGCAATCTGCCATGACTTTATAAGTTCCGGCTCTGTATCCCCGATCCCGTCGGCAAATGTCAGTCTCACCTGTGTCTCTTTCTCATCTGTGGAATACGTTTCCAGCGTAACGGCGGATTCCTCCTCTTCCTGATTATTTGTAATGTATTCCTGCGAGGCGGAACGATAAGTGTCTCCGTCTTTTACAACCCGGGTAAGAGTCAGAAGATTCTCTTCAATAAGAATATCCGTCGTATAAATATCCTGATCCTCAAATGAATACTGCGCTTCTGTCTCATTATCCGAATTCCGTATCTCGATCTCATACATCGGACTGACAGCTTCGCCTGAGGCCGTTGTGCCTTCATCGGAGGAACGCGCCTTCCCGAATACGAAATCCCCGTTGATAAACCCGAGCGGCCACACAGTTTCCCCATCTTCGGCATCTATCGTATACGTATCACCGCTTTTCAGATTCATCACACAGACGCCGGAACCGGCTGTATCTGTACTGTCGTCTTCGTTATCTTCATCATCATCTTCAGAGCTGCCGGTCGTCTGGTAAGCCATGAGATGTCCGTCATCCGATACGGCATACTGATCTTCCGTAAGACCTTCGGCAAGCGCCGTCTGCTCGTCATTGTCGAGATCGATCTGATAGAGCGTTCCGTCAGTAAGCACATACAACATAGACTGACTGTGATTATAGTAAACCATCTTTCCGAGTTCATCCGCTGCGATCGCGTAGGACTTGGTACTCGGTATAAACGCTTTTTCCTCGATCGTATTTGTATCCGTGCTGAAATAATAGATCCCGACTCCGACCTCTCCTTCATGAGAGCCGCGGTTCATATAACCGTATACTGCAAATGCCAGATTTCCGTCATCATCCATACTTATGATCTGAACCGTGTGCTGATCATTTTTGCTTCGCGTATCGCATCCTTCCTGATCGGAAAAGCTGAACACTTCCGTCAGTTCACCTGCTTCGCTATTGTACAGCCAGAGATTCCGCTCCTGGACAAATGCCACGATCGTCTCGTCACTGTTTGTCTCATACCGGATATCGTCCTGCGATGCAATCCCGAACAGTATCCCGCTGTCGTCAAACTCTGATGCGGTTCCCTGAAAGATCTGTTCCGTATCTCTGTTGTAATCCAGCAGGTAGAACGTACCGTCGAGATACCGCACGCGGAAGAATTCTTTTACATTATAGAGCGATGTATCTCCGTTTTCATCCTCACAGGACACCTGATATTTCGCCAGAACAGAAGTATATACTGAGTTGCTTTCCTTGATGCTCCATTCCACATCTCCGACGATCTCAGGTGAAAGATCTCCCCACTGCACATGCGTCACATCAGAATAGATATTTACTGTCTGATATGTTGTGTTATCACTCTCATCACCGGATTCCAGATGGCTTTCCAGATCCTCCGTCTCTTCTTTATTTATCGCATTATCATGAAAATCCATCGCATATTCAAGGCACTCTGCTGTCGTCAAGTCTGACGGATCCGCGATCCTCGTATAATAACTGACTGTCTCGCCGTCCACCGTCAGGATCACCTTGAGCACTGCCTCGCGCACTTCGTCAGAGAGAATATTTCCGATGGCAAGAGAGACCTGCTCTCCCTCAGCCGGTACATCCGCTTCGCCATCCGTATACATGTCCTCTCCGTCCAGTGAATATACTTCATACCGGATATCCGAGATTTCATTTCCGTCATCCACTATATTCATCGTCAGTGAACCGTCTGTGTTAAGCGGCGTGATCGTATCCCGCATGGCCGTTATATCCATATCCTGTGCATAGCCGAAGAGAGAATTCACTTCTTCCTCGTCCACTGTGAACGAAATCCTCGGCAGCGTAGGAGACCCCATATCAACGATCTCATCCTCTGTTCCTCTGTTTATGACCAGACTGCTGATCACAAGAGCTGCGATAAACACAATGAGCAGTACTCCTGCTTTGATGATCCTTCTTTTCATTCTTATTTATTCTCCCTTTTATTTATGAAAGCAGACGTCCTTCCGAGGTCAGATGACCGGGTTATGTTTCCCTTATATACACCGCTCTCGTACGCTCTCCGTCATCCACGATCTCCACATCCGGGAAGCTCTGGATGTACTGTTTGAACTGGGAGAATCCGTAGTCCCTTACTTTGAAATCTCCGAATTTCACACGGATCCGGTTTCCGAGAGAACTGAGCGCGATCCCGTATTTTCCGCCGGCTTGGATCTGCTGCAGGATATATTCCTCCAGCATCTCTTTCCGGCTCTTGTCTTCATACAAAGTCACAGAAACCTTTGTTCCTTCCTGGATCAGATTCAGCTTTGGAAGTGTTTCAAGAAATTTTGACAGCAGACTGTATCCGTAACGGCGCACATCAAAGTCAGGATACAGCTTGACCAGACGGCTTCCGACTTCTCCCAGTCCGGTTTCACGGTCGTCATTCTGGTTCTCTGTGATGATCTTGACCACAGCCTCCTCGACCTGCTCTTTAGACACCGCTGTCCGCTTCTTCTGCTCTTTTCCGTGAATATGGTGAGTCGTATTCTTTTCCTCGCGCTCATCCTTATCCATCGTACTGTCTTCAAGAAGCAGCTCCAGCTCTGTAAATATATCGCAGGCTTTGCGGAAAGGAGACGGTGTCTTGTCCTCTCCCATCCCGATCACTGTCTTCCCGCTCTCACGCAGGCGGCTGGCAAGTCTTGTAAAATCACTATCGCTGGACACAAGGCAGAACCCTTCCAGATCGCTCGTATACAGCATATCCATCGCGTCGATGATCATAGCCGAATCCGTCGCATTTTTCCCGTGTGTATAACTGAACTGCTGGATCGGCGTGATCGAATTCTGCAAAAGCTCTTCCTTCCAGCTTGCATTGTTTGTTTTAGTCCAGTCACCGTAGATCCTCTTATATGTCACTTTCCCGTATTTTGAAAGTTCATCCAGAATCGGCTGGATGTATTTCGCAGATACGTTATCTGCATCGATCAGAAGCGCGAATCTGTCTTCCATGTCATATATTCCTCCCCCTGCAGATTTTTCCATTGAAAACAGCCATTCTCATATATCATATAGCTGTGGACAGATTCCTCTTTCGGAATCGATACAGACCCCGGATTCAGATACCGGTATCTGTTCCCGTCCATATCCGTAAATTCCTCACAAGCCGGTATATGCGTATGCCCGTTCAGCAGGATATCGCCGTTCTTCACAGGCGGAAGATTCTTAGGATGATATATGTGCCCGTGAGTAGCAAATATGCTGATAGTTTCCATACACGTATCTGTCCGCCCCGGTTCCGTGTCCCGATCTTTCGTTCCTCCGGCCGGGAGTTCGAGAAAACAGTAATCCGCCATGACCGGAAACTCCAGAACCATCTGATCCACCTCTGTATCACAGTTTCCCCTTACGCAGAGAAGATGTGTTTTCATCGAATTCAGCATGGCAGTCACCTCCTTGGGAGAATATCCTTCCGGAAGGTCGTTTCTCGGTCCGTGGTAGAGGATATCGCCAAGTATCAGAAGCCTGTCCGCGCCCTCCCGCCGGTATGCTTCCAGCATCTGCTCACAGTAAAACGCGGAACCATGGATGTCCGATGCGATCATTAATTTCATATACTGCCCGTCCTGCCTTTCCCAAACATTTCTCTTCCCTATCTTAACACACTGTTTTTTCCTTGTAAATCACCCACTGACTCTTGCTATGGTTAAATGGTGTGCTCCTTTATAATTTTTTCACAAACAGCGCTCTTATCGCGTTGAACACAGCGATGATCATAACGCCCACGTCCGCGAATATAGCGAGCCACATATTGGCGATGCCGACTGCTCCGAGTACGAGGCAGATCAGCTTGACACCAATTGCGAACCATATATTTTCATGCACTATGCGGAGACATTTCCTTGAAATTTTAATAGCCTTTGCTATTTTCAGCGGATCGTCATCCATCAGCACAATATCCGCCGCTTCGATCGCTGCATCCGACCCCATGGACCCCATGGCGATGCCTATATCTGCGCGGGAAAGGACCGGCGCGTCATTGATGCCGTCTCCCACGAACGCCAGCTTCCCTTTTCCGGTATTCTCTTTCAGCAGTTCTTCCACTTGAGATACCTTGTCGGCCGGTAAAAGCTCTGCGTGTACTTCGTCAATTCCAAGGTCTGCAGCCACATGTCCGGCTGCCTTTCCGGAATCTCCGGTGAGCATGACCGTCTTCTCCACGCCTGCCTTCTTCAGTGCCTGTATCGCCTCTTTTGCATGAGGTTTCTCTACATCGGAAATCACGATATGTCCTGCATAGCGTCCGTCTACCGCCATATGGATGATCGTTCCCGCCTGATGGCAGTCAATCCATTTGACTCCCAGTCTGTCCATCAGCTTAGAATTTCCTGCCGCAACATCGATACCATCCACTTTTGCCGTCACGCCGTTCCCGCTGATCTCTTCAATATCCGTCACCCGGCTTCGGTCGATCTCTTTACCGTATGCCCTCTGCAGGCTCCTGCTGATCGGATGGGAAGATGCGCTCTCCGCCAGCGCCGCGTATTCCATAAGCCGTTCCCTGTCCATCTCGTTGTGATGTACCTCGTTTACCTCGAATACTCCCTGTGTCAATGTACCCGTCTTGTCAAATACAACACACTTTGTCTGGGACAATGTTTCCAGATAATTGGATCCTTTCACAAGCACACCCGCGTTGCCGGCTCCGCCGATACCCGCAAAGAAACTGAGCGGAATGCTGATCACCAGAGCGCACGGGCAGCTTATGACAAGAAATGTAAGCGCACGATAGATCCATGTTCCCCACTCTGCCGCAAGCCCCATACCGAACATCCGCACAAGCGGCGGGAGGATCGCAAGTGCGATAGCGCTGTAAACAACCGCCGGGGTATAGACCCGCGCGAATTTGGTGATAAAATCTTCTGATTTTGACTTTCTGGAGCTTGCGTTTTCCACCAGATCAAGGATCTTCGATACTGTGGATTCTCCAAACTCCTTGGTTGTCTTTATCTTCAGCACGCCCGTCATATTGATACAGCCGCTGATGATCTCATCGCCCTCCTTCGCGTCCCTCGGCAGGCTCTCCCCTGTCAGGGCGCTTGTATTAAGAGTGGACGTTCCTTCTATGATCACTCCGTCGAGCGGAACTTTTTCTCCCGGCTGTACTACGATCACAGAACCGATCTCCACTTCATCCGGGTCGATCTGTTCAATTTTTCCGTCTGTTTCAATATTGGCGTAATCCGGCCGGATATCCATCAGATCACTGATATTCCGGCGGCTTTTGCCAACCGCATAACTCTGGAACCATTCTCCGATCTGATAGAACAGCATAACCGCTATCGCCTCTACATAATCTCCGGCTTCATGATCGACAACTTCACTGTATACCCCGATGGCGATCGCGCCAAGCGTAGCGACTGCCATCAACAGGCTCTCATCAAAGGGCTGACGGTTCTTGATTCCTTTAAACGCCTTGATCAGTATATCATATCCGATCACCAGATAAGGGATCAGATAGAGAACAAATCTCAGCGGTCCGCCCAATGACAGAAAATTAAATCCGATCAGAAGGACCGCCGAAACCAGTATCCTGATCAACATTTTTTTCTGCTTTTTTGTCATAATCTTATTCCTTTCGTCTGTTCACATTTTTAATTAAATATATGCTTAATTGTTTATCGGTTTCCCGTATTTAATCCCGGAATCTGATCCGATCCCGGGAATACATTCTGTTTTTTTCTGAAATATTATTCCGGAAAATTTATTCTACAGGTAAATCTCGCAGTCATCTTCCACTTTCTTGCAGTTTTTAAGAACTTCCTGCATAACTGTTTTCGCATCATATCCTTCCTCAAACTCAACATTCATCTTCAGCGTCATGAAATTTACGACTGCATCTTTTACACCTGTCGTCTCCTTAGCCGCCTGTTCCATTTTATTTGCACAGTTTGCACAATCTACATCAATTTTATAACTCTTTTTCATTTCTGTATCTCCTTTTGATTAAATAATTATTTAATTGTTGACTATAATCTACTTCTGATTTTATAATAAGTCAAGAGCTGTACGGACGTTATTTCCGTTTGGGCGAATTAAATTTCTGATTGGAGCAATGACTTATGAGAAAACAGAATCTGCCCCATGACCACGGGCATAATAATGAAGAGAAAATAAGGAGACATCTGCCGGAAGAAGCCGCGATCATCGGAGTATCCGAAGCGATGAAACAACTTGGGGATCCAAGCAGATTACGTATCTTCTGGCTTCTGTGCCACTGTGAGGAGTGCGTGCTCAATATCGCCGCCATTGTAAATATGACAAGCCCCGCAGTCTCACATCATCTGAGGATCTTAAAGAGCAGCGGTCTGATCGTCAGCCGCCGGGAAGGTAAAGAAATGTATTACAGGACAGCAGATACAGAGCTGGCACAGATGCTGCATCATATAATAGAAAAACTGGGGAAGATCACCTGCCCGGAGGGAGATGCCTGATATGGAAAAAGAGCTTCGCATAATTACGGGGAAACTGAAAGACGTACCTGACGGAAACCGCGTGAACATCCTCCATCCCCTCGGAACACCTGACATTATCAGGACAGCGTCTTCGGGAGACGTGCCGGTCGGAGCTAAACTGAAGTCGGAGACTTTCGAGCTGTACCCCGGTATTGAACTGTCTTTCCACTGCTGCCTTGCAGACCATTTCCATATCCGACATTCCCACGGCGTTTCTGTCCTGTCCATCGATCACTGCCGTGCCGGAAGGATCGGATGGGAAATGAAAGGGGGGTTAAGCCTGTATTTCGGAAACGGCGACCTTTCCTTCCATTATACGGATAAGTGTTCCGATTCCGAGATCACGCTTCCACTGGGATATTATGAAGGTCTTTCCATTGCTCTCGATCTGCGGATACTTCAGGAGAGCCTGCCCGGGCTTCTCAGCGACGCGGGCGTGGACGTCAGGGATCTCTGCGTGAAATTCTGCGGAGATGAGGAAACCGCGGCTCTGCCCGCAAGCAGACGGATCGAGCATATTTTTTCCGAAGTATATGACCTGCCGGAACAGATGAAGCTGCCTTACCTGAAACTCAAATGCCAGGAACTTCTCATGTTCCTGAATATGGCGGAACCTGCCGGAGAAAATGTGCTGGACGCGCACTATTCCGAACAGGTCGGCATCATCCGGAAGATCCACGACTATATGACGGAACACCCGGAAAAAAGATATACGATCGACGAACTGGCAAAAAAATACCTTATCAATACCGCCGCGCTGAAGAGTATCTTTAAATCTGTCTACGGAATGCCGGTCGCCGCATATATGAAGCATTACCGCATCACGAAAGCTGCCGGATTGCTCCGGAACAGTGATGAGAACATTGCGTCTGTTGCCCGCGCGGTCGGATACGAAAGCCAGAGCAAGTTCTCGGCGGCATTTAAGGATATCATGAAGATACTGCCCACGGATTACCGCAGGCAGTTTTCCTCATCACCCAAAAAGG
>CAZJRY010000052.1:0-15017 GCA_964548625.1 uncultured Mediterraneibacter sp. | reverse complement strand
CTAAATGTTCCTTAGCAGATTTCTGTCTGCGATGTTTCATCTATGGTGGTGAATAGCTTCGAGCGGCATGGGATTATATGCCTATACCATCTGGGCTGATGGCATGTCAATAACAGGCGGTTCTTCCACCTGTCTTTTCCTTACCCGGATCAACCGGGAATTTTTTATATATTCCCTTAGTTATAGGTATCACTCTTATTTAAATTGTGGTGTCTTCTTTCTCTTTGCAGGTTCTGTCAGATAATCTGGGTAATCAATACCATCACTTCATTCTGCGCATCATTAATATGAGCGACTAGAAAGCCACCTCATCCTTTTTCCTTATGATACGGGGATTATACCGACTTCTGTACAAGCCAAGTTCTCGGCCAGAGAGTTACTTCCGGCTTTTCGCCTCCGCCTCGTGATTTCGGATTGCCCCTTTCGGATAACTGTATTTTTCGTCATGCTGCCTCATGGACGTTGCCAGTCACTTCGGCGGTGACAGGCTGCTACTGAAAGAATAATAGGTTAGGCCGGTGCTGAACGGTTTGATTACGCGACCTTGTGTCGCACGTAGAAAAAAGGATTATGAGAAAGCAGATGCTTTTTTGTGAAAAAAATAAGTAAAAAGACAAAATAACAGCGGTTTATTTGGGTATATAGTCATAAATGATGTATTAATGCAAAAATTATATTGTTAAAATATCCATATGAGGTGACACGGATGAACAAAACCTTATTTATTATGGAAGGAGGAAACATGTATGAAGAAAAAGAAACTAATATCTCTGGTGATGGCGGCAGCCATGATTGCAAGTCTTACAGCGTGTTCTACCAGCGACACGGAAGAAAGTTCGTCCGATAGCGGTGAAGAGATCACGTTGACTATCGGGTGGTGGGGGTCCCAGGAAAGACATGACATTACCGTAGAAGCTATTGAGCTTTATGAGGAGTTAAATCCCGGTGTTACAATTGAATATGAATACTATTCCTATGATGATTATTTTACAAAATTAAAAACACTGGTAGCATCAGATCAGGTATGGGATATTTTCCAGCTTGGCGGAAACTTCCCTGAATATCAGGATAAGATTTACTACCTGAATGAGTTTGTGGATTCTGGAGTGATTGATACATCAGAAATTTCGGAAGCATATCTTCAAACAACAATGGATACGGAGGGAAACATGGTTGGTCTCTCCAACGGGGTAAATGCATATGCAATCGCGTATGATCCGGATATGTTTGAAGAAGCAGGCGTAGATCTTCCGACCGAAAACTGGACGTGGGATGATTATTATGAGGCTGCAACAAAGATTCATGAGGAACTTGGGATATTTGGCTGCTCATCTTTTACTTCGTCTGAGTTTATAGCGGGCTGCTCGACTTATATTGGTCAGTATGGAGAAGTGGGAGAGTATAGCTTTTTCAATATTGATCTGGACGGGATGGGATTTGATGATCCGCAGATGCTGACGCCTTATATTGAAATGAGAGCCACTATGATTGAAGAGGGATCTTATCCTGATTCAGGGGCAGCGGCAGAGATTACAGATATAGAAAACGATTTTCTTGTGACAGGTGAAGCGGCGATGACATGGGTTGCTGTCAACCAGTTCCCGACAATCTATGACGTGTGTCAGGAAGACGGGCGAACGCTTGCACTTGCGACGCTCCCCAGAATTACTGAAGATGGGCCTTCGGGTGTGGTTACGCAGTCGTCCCAGATGATGAGCCTTTCGCAGGACAGCGAAAACAAGGAAGCTGCCGCCGCATTTATCAACTGGTTTGTAAATTCCACAGAATGCAACGAGATCCTTCAGGGAGAGAGGGGAATCTCTGTTAATGATACTGTAAGAGCAGCTCTTGCGGAAAATGCATCGGAAGGCGATCAGCTCATGCTTGATTACATGGATTTAATCGCCACATTTGAGGTCCCGGACGAGATTAACGTGCTGAGTCCGTCAGGGCAGGACGAGGTTGTTGACAATTATATAAACTATATCAGCCAGGTGGTATTTGGAGAGATTACTGCTGAGGAAGCTGCTGAAAAGACGTATGCGGATGCAGAGGCTCTTTTTGAGTAATGAAATTTCCGATAGCAGAAGGTGAATGCGGCTGTATTCAACTGAATTTTGCATGTGGCGTTCTTGTCGGAAGGCAGAATGAACGCCACATTTACTTTATAAAGGAGGAACTGGTAAGATGGTTAAATCTGTAAACAGTAGGGGATTCCGGAAATTTATGTACCGTGATACGACGGTGGGATATGTTTTTGCTCTGCCGTTTATTTTCGGATTTATTTGTTTCTCCCTGATACCTATGGCTACTTCATTTTATTATTCATTTACAGATTACGGGATGGCTGTCAAGATTCCGGAATTTGTCGGGCTGAATAATTATAAGGAGCTGCTGACAGATGAGGTGTTCCATAAATCTCTGCTTGTCACAATAAAATATGTCCTTATTTCTGTTCCTTTGAAACTTGCGTTTGCTCTTCTTGTCGCTTTTGTGCTTACAAGAAAAACAAGGATGGTGACATTGTACCGTTCTTTGTACTATGTGCCTTCTCTGATCGGAGGAAGCGTTGCCGTAGCTCTTGTATGGAAGCAGCTTTTTGCAAGAAAAGGTTTGTTTAATACTGTGATGGAGTCTGTGGGGCTTGATACGATCAACTGGTTCGGGGATCAGACGTTGGCCCTGTATCCTTTGATACTGATGGCGGTGTGGCAGTTTGGGTCTTCTATGATTATTTTTGCGGCCGGGTTGAAGGAAATCCCAACGACTTATTATGAAGCGGCAAGGATTGACGGGGCGAATGGAATACAGAGTTTTTTCAAAATTACGATTCCCTGCCTGTCTCCGATTATACTATACAACTTAGTTATGCAGACGATTCAGGGGTTTATGACTTTTACACAGGCCTACATTATTACCGGGGGCGGTCCGAACAACAGTACAATGCTTTATGCTCTGAATGTCTATAATCAGGCATTCCAGTACGATCATATGGGCTATGCCTGTGCGATGTCTTGGATTATGCTTGTTGTGATGGCGGCAGTGACACTGCTGATATTTAAGACGTCCAAAATGTGGGTGTTCAGTGAAGCGGATTCATAGAAAGGGGACGTATAGTATGAAACGAAAAGCACGGGCAAAAAGGATCGTTTATCATACCTTGGTTATTCTGTGCGGCTTTATTATGATTTATCCTGTACTGTGGATGATAAGTGGCTCATTTAAAGACAACAGTGAAATATTAAGGGGCGGATTGAGCCTGATCCCAGAGACATTGAAGCTGAGCAACTATACAACCGGTTGGAGTGGGTTTGCAGGAACAACTTTTGCTACATTTTTTAAGAATTCTATTGTTATTACTTCTGTAGCCACATTAGGTACAGTGATCAGTTCGGCGTTGGTGTCCTATTCGTTTTCCAGAATCAGATACCGGGGCAGAGGGTTCTGGTTTGCATGTATGTTGGCGACTATGATGCTTCCGGGTCAGGTTATTATGATTCCCCAATTCCTGCTTTGGTACAATTTAGGACTGGTTCCGGGATACTTACCTTTGATTTTGCCGTATTACTGCGGTCAGGCGTTTTTTATTTATCAGATGATGCAGTTTATGGCAGGAATACCAAGAGATCTTGATGAGGCCGCCACTATCGACGGATGCAGCAGATACACAGTGTTTACGAAAGTGATTCTTCCGTTGATGAAACCATCCATTGTGACAACGGTAATTATTCAGTTTTACTGGAAATGGGACGATTATCTGGGACCGCTGCTTTATTTGAGCAGACCGCAGTCTTATACGGTATCTCTTGCAATTAAGATGTTCGCGGATTCCTCGTCTACAACAGATTATGGCGCAATGTTTGCAATGTCTGCGCTGTCGATGGTTCCGGTGTTCCTGATATTCTTGTTCTTCAACAAATATCTGGTTGAGGGAATCAGTACCAGTGGGCTTAAAGGGTAAAAAGAAAGAAGGGGGATGTAAATCCTCCTTCTTTAAGTGTGATAAAGGAGAAAAAGAAAATGATATATAACCCTGTACTTCGCGGCTTCTGTCCGGATCCGAGCATCATCCGCGCAGGAGATGATTATTATATTGCAGTATCAACGTTTGAATGGTTCCCCGGAGTGAAAATATTTCATTCCCGAGATCTGAAAAAATGGGAGCAGATCAGCGCAGCTCTTACGAGAACTTCACAGATCGATATGAAAGGGGATCCGACTTCGGGCGGTGTATGGGCGCCCTGCCTGACTTATGATGATTCCAGGTTTTATCTTCTCTTTACCGATGTGAAAACCAAAAAAGGACGTTTCTATAATACACATAATTATATGATCTGGACAGATGATATCCGGGGCGAGTGGTCGGAACCGATCTACATGAACAGTATTGGTTTTGATCCCTCATTGTTCCATGATACAGACGGAAGAAAGTATCTGGTCAACATGGTCAATGGGTTCAAGGGGGTTCTTGTTCAGGAACTTGATACCAAAACATGGAAACCCGTCGGTGAGAGGAAAAAGGTGTATGCCGGTTCGGGAATCGGGTGTACGGAGGGTCCTCATATGTACCATATTGGTGAGTGGTACTATTTGCTTACCGCAGAGGGCGGAACCGGTTATGGACACTGTGTCAGCATGGCCCGTGCAAAAGACGTCTGGGGACCTTTTGAGACGGATCCGGAAAATCCGTTCCTGACCTCTGACACGGACGATCTGACAGCACTTCAGAAGTGTGGACATGGCGATCTTGTGCAGACACAGGCGGGAGAATGGTATCTTGCTCACTTATGCGCAAGGGCACAACAAAAACAGAGTCTTCTCGGCAGAGAGACTGCGCTTCAGAAAGTTGTGCTTACAGACGACAGCTGGTTCCGCCTTAAGTCCGGAGGGATATTCGGACAGAAGCAGACAGAAGAACCGGAGCAAACCAATCCGGAATCAGACAATTTTGACAGTATGCCGGAAAACGGAGAGGAAAATGTGAAAAATGTCGGGGAAAGCATTGACGCTTCAACGAGAAAAGCTATCATAATAAGAGATGACTTTGACACGGGTAATTCGTGGAACCATTGGCAGAACGGCTATGTCTCTCCAAGGATCCCGCTTGGAAAATATGCTGACCTTACATCCAGAAAGGGGTATCTGCGGCTGACAGGGCAGGAATCTATGAATTCTCTTCACCGGGTTACTCTGGCGGCAAAACGTCAGCAGGAGACTCATGTTGAGGTTCGGACAAAGATGGATTTTCATCCCTGCTGTGAGCAGCAGCTTGCGGGACTTGCCTATGTGTATGACGCTATGAATTTTTACATTGCGGGAAAAACGACAGACGAAGCTGGAGTCCCGGTGCTGGTCCTTCTGAAGAGTGATGGCGGGGTGATCACAGATGAAATTGAACCGATACGATTGGATACAGAAAACGAGATTACATTCCGCATCCGGACCAGCGCGGACGGAACGAAAGTGGAGTTTTCATATTCTCCGGATGACGGAGAACACTGGCAGGTGATGAAAACAGGGTGTACAACAGAAATCCTGACGGATGAACATTGCCGGGGATTTACAGGGGCTCATTTCGGTATGTATATACACGATATGTCAGATATGTCGGCGTATGCAGACTTTGACTTTTTTTCCATAGAAAATATCATTTAATTACAGTAAATAGCGAGGGAGAACAAAGATGGGAAATGTGAAATTTGTAAGCAGTGATTCTCTTGAGGAAAAGCTGTTTCAAAAAGCGGAGGAAAAGTCCCGCATGAATCTGAAGGATTTTGCAGGAAGAAAAGTTCTTATCGAGGGCGGCGGATATGAGAAAATCTGGCTGGAGACACAGCCTATGGGCGGCGAAATGTATGCCATGCGGGATATGGAGGCTGCGTTGAACAATCAGTTGCTTTTTATGGAATATCGAAGAGAGGACGGCAGGGTTCCGGGGAGTATTGCTTTGATTGACGGAAAGATCACGCCTCAGTTTAATAAATTTCAGGGGTTTTGTTTCCCGGATCCCGCCCTGAATATGTACTATCTGGCAGAGCAGGGAGACGATTATCTGGATCTGCTCTATGAGACTTTGAGTGGATTTGACGGATACCTTTGGAGCGTGCGTGATTCCGACGGAGACGGATGTCTGGAGAGCTGGTGCAAATACGACACCGGGGAAGATCATGCTATGCGGTATATGGATGCGCCGGACGGATGGGAAGAGGAAGTTCCGCCAAAAGGATGTAAAGTAGTGCCTGTCGCATCTATGGATGTCATGAGTTTTTCTTATGCCTGCCGTACGGTGATGGGAGAAATCTGCCGGATTCGGGGAAGAGAAGAAGAGGCCGGGAGATGTATGGACAGGGCGGCGGAAGTTCTGGATAAGATGAAATCCTACCTCTGGGATGATTCAAAAGGAGCATACTTTGATCGTGACCGGAATCATCGTATCATGCCTGCGCTGATCCATAATAATCTCCGCTGCATGTACTGGGGCAGCATGACCCGGCATATGGCGGATCGCTTTGTAAAAGAACACCTTTTGAATCCGGAAGAGTTCTGGACAAAGATGCCGTTGCCCTCCGTGGCGGTAAATGATCCTCTCTTTCGGAATGTGACCACGAATAATTGGAGTGGACAGCCGGAGGCTCTTACCTATCAGAGAGCCGTCCGTGCTCTGGAAAAGTATGGGTTTTTTACTCTGATTCCCGTCCTGGGGAGAAAGCTTTTTGAGGCTATCGGAGAGAAATGCGTTTTTGTGCAGCAGTATGACCCTTTCACTTGCATGCCCTCGGCGGTTTCTCTGGAGGGGGAGCAGGATGCTTACGGGCCGGCTATGCTTTCTGTGTTGGAGTATATTTCAAGGATGCATGGAATCCATGTGGAGAGGAAAGAAATCTTTTGGGGAAGTTTCGGCGAAGCACAGACAGAATTTATGCAGACGTGGCGCGGAAAAGTCTACCGCATTGTAAGCAGCGGGAAGAAGGCGGAGGCATTTATCGACGGGCGGAGAATCTTTATATCTCCCACAGGCAGCCGGGTCGTAACCGATTACAGCGGGCGGGTGCTTCGGGCAGAGAAATATGACGAAAATGTAGATGTGAGGGAGATATGTGCTTTCTGAATCCTCGGGATGAAGCGACGGAGTGAATGGTTTTCCGCTTTGAATCAGGCTTAAGGCATATAAAACTGATTGGGAAAGGCAATCAACAGAGAGAGGAGCAGATTATGGAATTTTTATATCCGGGCTGGAAAAAGAAGGCATTAACATTCAGTTATGATGATGGACAAATATATGATCGCAGAATGGTGGAAATTTTTAATCAGTATGGTCTGAAGGGCACATTTCATCTGAATTCCGGTACAGTTGGGAAACCGGGATTTGTTCAATCTGAAGAACTGCGCAGTCTGTATAAAGGACATGAAATTGCCTGTCACGGCGCACAGCACAAACATGTACTTCAGCTTTGTCCTTCCCAGCGGCTTAAAGAGATATGGGAAGACAAGGCGACGTTGGAAAAAATGGCGGGACGGATCATCAGGGGGATGTCCTATGCATTTGGAGAGTATTCGGAAAATTTTATCCAAACAATCCGCGCGGCAGATATCCTCTACAGCAGGACGGTATGTTCAACCCATGCTTTTTCCGTTCCTGCTGATTTTATGCAATGGCATCCAACTATGCACCATAATGAAGGGATTCTTGAAAAGTTGGAGGGATTTTGGAATATTCCCGGATACGAAACTATGCCCATCTTCTACATCTGGGGGCATAGTTATGAATTTGAGAGAGAAAACACATGGGAATTGCTTGAAACATTTGCAAGGGAAGCGTCCGGAGATCCGGACACATGGTATGCGGCAAACTTAGAGATTTGTGAATATGTGACAGCAATAAGGAATGTAGCGATGAGCGCCGGGTTGGATAGAATCTATAATCCTTCGGCTGTTCCGGTATACTATACGGTTTCCGGCAATAATTATGTGTGTCGGCCCGGAGAAGAACGCAGGACGGAGGAGTAAAAATGGGAAGATTTTTTAATATTGATAATCCGGTATGGAGATTTGTAGGAAATCTGGCAGATGTCTTTATTGTCTCAGTTTTATGGATTGTGTGCAGTTTGCCGATTGTGACAATCGGAGCGTCTACGACAGCTATGTATTATGTGACGCTTAAGCTGGCCTCAAACCAGGAGAGCTACACTGTACGTTCCTTTTTCAAATCATTCAGGGATAATTTTAAACAGGCGACTATCATCTGGATCGGCATAGCTGTTGTCGGTGTTGTGCTCTATCTGGATGTAATATGGTGCTTGACCGCAGGGACACTGCTCGGAAAGTCAGTGATCCTGGCGGCATTAATCATATGTGTGATCTATCTTCTGTTCGTGATTATGATATTTCCGCTCCTTGCACGGTGCGAAAATACAATCAGTGCCTTGGTGAAAATGGCTTTTGCCATGAGTATTCGGGATGCAGCTCTGCTTTTTTCAGCGGTAGTGATTACGGCGGCAATCTTCTATGCGGCACTGTTTCATGTGTGGATACTTGTCATTATTGCACCGGGGTTGTCAGCTTTTCTGAACTCATACATCATCAACAGAATTTTTTTAAAATATCATTTGAACCTGCAGAACTGATGTCGGATGAATGGTGCAACATGAAAAATTAAGGAGGAATTCTATTCTGTGTATAATGAAAATTGGAGTGGAAGTATTTATATTGAAAAACAGATACGTGAGCTGGGGTTTTCAATGGATTATGAGCATTCGCACAACTATTATGAAATCTATTATCTTCTGAAAGGGAAAGTATTGTATTCGGTTAATAACTTTACATATCAGCTTATGCCGGGAGATGTGTTTATAGTATTTCCAAATGAAAAACACTATACGCACTATGTCGGCAACAGCGAATGCGAACGCATTAACATCTATTGCAATCGGAAATCTGTATTAACAGAAAAATTTGAAAATCTCCCGTGCATCTTTGACACACTGAACCACTCGGGCAAGATTATTTTGACGAAAAGATCCCAGATTGATATTCAAAGGATACTCAGCCAAATGCTTAAAGAGAGCAATCACCCGGATCAATTTTCGCAAGCGTTTCTTGCATTAAAGCTTACAGAGTTGTTGCTTCTGATTCAGAGGAACGGTCAGTTGGAAAATTCGGTTATACAGAGGGACGATACAATCGACAAAGTACTCAAATATATTGAGACAAACTTTAACCAACCAATTACGCTGGTGGATGTTGCCGGAATTGCAAATTTAAGCCCGACTTATTTCAGCCGCAAGTTTACGAAAGAGACAGGCATCGGGTTCAAGGACTACTTGAACTTCATCCGCAATAAGAGGGCTTGTCAGGCCCTCATTACAACAGATGATTCAGTTACGAAGATTGCTGCGGACTGTGGTTTTGGCAGTAGCAATTATTTTAAAGATATCTTCCGCAAAATGAACGGCATGTCTCCTCGTGAGTACAGAAAGAGGATGGCAGAAATATTATCCGTTAAGCGTAAAGGATAGGAAAAATTTTATTTGCGATCATGTGTTTGCTGTGTCAAAGATCCGCTTTTCAAAGTCCTTTTCAGCGCTTTCAGGCGGAAATAGATCTCCTTCGGCGTCTCATCATCATAGAGGAAAGCCCCGTTTCCGGAGAAAGAGGGTTCGATGAAATCCCACCAGGTGAGGGCTTTGATTGAATTGTGGGAAGCGGCGATTGTATAGAATTGTTCCATCCAGTCTGCCTGGGTACGCTCATTCCATCCGCCGTGCCAGGAACCTTCTGACATGGACATTTGGGCCCAGCCGCTTGCTGCGTTGTCCTGATGGCGTACGCCGCCGTTTACACCCATCTCAGTGATGTGTAAAGGCTTTCCGAATTTTTCAAATACATTGAGCAGCTTGTCAACAGCGACCATATCCCGAGCGGGAAAATAGAGCTGTATCCCGATTATGTCAAAATTGACGTCGCTTTTTATTACTTCAGAAATATATGTTGCCGGTGACCACAGGGCCTCAGGAAGGGAACCGTAGCAGGTATATCTGCCGGCTACATACTCTGCAAATGGCAGGCAGATGTTGATAACAGACTCTGCCTGCGGGTCTGCTTCTTTTAAAGCCTGACAACAGATGCGCGTGAGCTCAAGGCTCTGTCTGTGATCCTGTTCGAAACAATTAGCCCAGTCATGCGCCTCATTGATGGAGTCCCAGATATGGATATCGCTTCGGAATGTTTTGACATGATGATATGCGATATCATGTGCGGATTTTTGGAGGGCCGCGCCTTTTTTCTGCATCAGCCAGTCGGGATTGACTTCCCGGTGTCCGAACCAAAGCGGGTGTCCCTTGATCGTGATATGATGTTCCTTCAGGAAGGGAAGAGCGGAGCGGATATAGGAATAGTCAAAGACGTTTTCCGCAGGAACTGTATCACGGGGATAGAAAGGAAGCGTCGCATAATCGAAAAGATCTTTGAAAAGTCGGGAATAGATGCTGTTGGCGGTAGTATAGCGCATAAAATTACAACCCAGCATAAGATCCGGGCGTGAATGTAATGAGATTTTCCTGCGCGCGTATTCGAAGAGTGCTCCTTCCGCAGCATAAACAGCATGTGAAAGCGCGTAGAGACGATTTTCTCCGGTGTTGTTTCCGCGATCGGCAAGATGGCTCAACTCCCGTGCGGCTTCCAGATGTCCGGCTGTTTCAGGCGAAAGGATAATGTCTCCGGCATACCGCTCCGCTTCGTAAATATAAGTTCGTATTGCCTCGGTAGTAAAATCGACAAAGCTACATTCATATCCATTCCCCTGATTGTGCGCCATTACCCAGATTGTGCCGTAAAGGGGCAGATGCATTTTGATATGGAGCATGAACGGGACGGATGTGACTGCAAGTTTGATGCTTCCGTCCTCAAGCATCTCGAATCTGCGCTCCATTGGCTCAAAATCAAGGCTGGAGGCATAAGCAGTCTGTATCTGGGGGACAGGAATACTCCGACCTCCGATACCGTCAGCTCTTATATGGATCCATTGAAACATGAGTGTGTCCTCCTTTTCTTTCTTGATGGGGACACGGATGGTATTTAGATTATGACACGGGGCCGTGGCGATGTCAAGAATCAACTTACGGCCGGTCGTCAATTTACGCCCCAAAATGCAGTAAAATACTTGTGTCTGCAGATAGTTCATGGTACATTATAGATAGTTCATCCTAAGCGCCTCAAAGAATCCGGATACGGATTTATAGGAGGTTTACTTATGTTATATAATGTTCTTGACTTTGGTGCTTGTGGCGACGGCAATACGAATGACAGAGTTGCAATTCAAAGCGCGATTGATGCCTGCAATGCAGATGGTGGTGGCAGAGTGTACCTTCCGGGCGGTAAGACGTATATCTCCGGTTCAGTGATCCTCAAATCCCATGTAGAACTTTATCTGGAAACCGGAGCAGTACTCCGGGGAAGTACGGATCTTAATGATTATGACAGGCTGTCAGACGTAAAGATTGATACGTCGGTAAATGTAGCGACTTATGAAAATTGCGATTATGCAGGAGAACCATTGAGAGTTTTCGTCTATGCAAAGGACGGTTGTGACATTTCCATTACAGGAAACGGAACTATTGATGGTATGGAAGAAATCTATTATGGAACAGTTACGCCATGGCATATTGAAGGATCTTTCTATCCCAGAATCCCGCTTTTGTTTTTTGAAAATATCGTTCACCTGACTATTCGGAATGTTACCTTGCAGAGAAGCGCTTTCTGGACTACACATCTTGTCGGCTGCAACGATGTGTTGATCGATGGTGTGAGAATACTTAATAATCTGCGCATGGCAAATTGTGATGGGATTGATCCTGACCATTGCAAAAATGTAAGGATTTCAAACTGTCATATTGAATCCGGGGACGATTGCATTGTACTAAAAAATACTGAAAAGACAAATGTATACGGAGCATGTGAGAATATTGTCGTGACAAACTGTACACTGATTTCGACCAGTGCAGCTATAAAGATCGGCACCGAGAGCGAAAATGTGTTTCGTAATATTATCATCTCAAACTGCAATATCAGTCGGTCGAACCGGGGGATTTCCCTGCAGCTTCGGGATAAAGGGAGTATTGAAAACGTTATTTTCTGCAATCTGAATATTGACACGAGAATGTTCTCAAAACAACATTGGTGGGGAGCTGCGGAACCCATCGCCATCACGGCTGTAAAGAGGAGGAATGATTCCCGGATTGGAACAATTCAGAATATCCGCTTCCAGAATATTAATTGTGATTCTGAAAACGGAATCCTGATTTGCGGCGATGAGAGTATAAATATCTCAGATATTGTATTGGAGAATGTCTTTCTGAGGATACGAAAAAAGACGGACTGGCCCAAGGAAGGGCATGACCTGAGACCATGTGCCGGAGAAACGGAGGATGGAAGTCTGGCAGGATATTATTGCCGGAATGCGGAGAAAATCCGAATCTACGGAGGGTATATTGAAGTATCTCAGGAGATGGAATCTCATGTGTTGGAGAAATACGATATTGCCAACTGTGACAGTATGGTTGTCTCAAACAAGTGTTAAAGGTCTGGATACAGATGTTGTTTTCGATATTTCAGAAGAGAAGGTTTTTTGTGGCTACGGAAGACTTTTCCAAAAAAACGGCAGATCAGTACTTGGAGAGGATATATCATTTTTCAATGTAGTTTACGTAAACTCAAGAAAACTGACAGAAGGAAATAAAAAATTGGTGGGAAAGGAAAACCTGAACTCTTGCCGGCATCCGGAGTGATACGGCAGAGACAGTGGGAAGAAAAGTATGAATTATAGAAAAGGAATAACATCTGATATTCAGATTGCTTATATCGGCGGAGGGTCAAGAGGATGGGCATGGACTTTTATGACGGATCTTGCCATGGAACCGGATATGAGCGGTACAATCCGCCTGTTTGATATTGACAAAAATGCGGCAGTGACAAATGAAATCATCGGAAACTGTTTAAGTGCCAGAGAGGATGCTGTGGGTAAATGGGTGTATAAAATACATGACAGCCTTGAGAGCGTTCTCACAGGAGCAGATTTTGTTGTGATTTCTATATTGCCAGGTACATATAAAGAGATGGCGGTTGACGTACATATGCCGGAACGGTTGGGCGTGTATCAATCAGTAGGAGATACGGCGGGACCGGGCGGAATCATGCGTGCGCTGCGAACAATACCTATGTTTGTGGAAATCGCCGAGGCAGTGCGGGACTATGCGCCGCATGCTTGGGTGATAAATTATACGAATCCAATGAGTCTGTGTGTGAAGACACTCTACCATGTGTTCCCGGAGATTAAGGCATTTGGATGCTGCCATGAAGTATTCGGGACACAAAAAGTTTTGAAGGGGATTGCTGAGAAATTTTTAAATATTGAGAATATCGACCGTCGCGATATCCTTGTAAATGTATTTGGTATCAATCATTTCACATGGTTTGACTATGCTTCCTATAAAGGCTATGACTTATTCCCAATCTACAGCGAGTATGTGGACAGTCATTTTGAAGAAGGATACGAAGAGAAGGATGAAAATTGGATGAACTCCACCTTCGAGTGCGCTCATCGGGTGAAATTCGACCTGTTCCGCAGATATGGACTTATTGCGGCGGCAGGGGATCGCCATCTGGCGGAGTTTATGCCGGGAGATGAGTACCTGAACGACCCGGAGACAGTAAAAAGATGGAAATTTGGACTGACCACAGTGGATTGGAGAAAAGAGGATCTGAAGAAACGTCTGGAGAAGAGCCAAAGGCTTGTATCAGGCAAGGAGAAAGTAAAACTTGAGCCAACAGGAGAGGAAGGGATTCTGCTGATCAAGGCGTTGTGTGGACTCGGACGCGTGGTGAGCAATGTAAATATTCCGAATACATCTTTTCAAATCGCAAATCTGCCGGAGACGGCAGTTGTCGAGACCAATGCGGTGTTTGAGCGCGATGCGATCCGTCCTGTTATAGCAGGAAGTATTCCGGAAAATGTGCATAGACTCCTTGTTCCCCATTTGGAAAATCACGAATATACGCTACAGGCGGCATTGAGCTGTGACCGTGGGCTGGTGGTGGAAGCGTTCCTCAACGATCCGCTGATCAAAGGAAAAAAATGCCGTGAGGAGGATGTGAGAAAACTGGTGGACGATATGATTGCAGGAACGGCAGAATATCTCCCAAAAGGATGGGAGAAATAAGAAAGGAAGGCAGTACGGAAGAAGGTGTTCGTTTTTGCTGAAAAAAATGAATAATGAAAAACGCAGACAGATAATTCTGAGAGGGGAGATATGGAAAGTGCTCATTGCTCTGACAGGACCGACTCTGATGATGAGTTTTGTCCAGTCATTTATCCCTCTGACAGACGGCCTGTTTATTAATAATGTGGCGGGAACTTTGGTGGCAAGTGCCGTAACATTCTGCAGTCCGATAATCAGTTTGGCAACTGCGCTGGCTGTCGGGTTGAGTACAGCGGCTATGGCGGTCATTGGTCAGACATTCGGATGCGGTGACTTTAGTGAGGCGCGGCGTGTTGCTGCTCAGACGGTGGTGTTTGGGTTTTTAATGGGGGCGTGCATCATCCCGGTGATGATCACTCTGGCATTTCCAATCAGTGCCTATGTGACGTCGGAGATTTCGGAGAATGTCAGGCGTTACATTATACTTTACGCTTTTGTACTGCCATTCTCCTTTATGGAGAGCATTTACAACGGAATTATGAATGCCACGGGCAGACCGGAAAAACCGTTTATAAGAATGCTTTTTATGCTGGTGGTAAAAACAGTGTTTAATGTAGTGTTTATTGTCTGGTTGCGTATGGAAATTGTCGGCTGTGTGCTGGCTACATTTTCAGCCAATGTAGCAGTCTGTATCTGGATGTTCTATGAACTTTTCCTGATAAATTCTTCTATGCGGCTTTCTTTGAAAAAATTTCATTTTGACGGGTGCGTTATACGCCGCTTAATGAAGATAGGTGTGCCGTCTATGTTGACTCAGATAATCAT
>CAZJRY010000051.1:6195-15378 GCA_964548625.1 uncultured Mediterraneibacter sp. | reverse complement strand
CGTCCATATTGACGCATATGATTTTCCCGGACACACGCCGGGCAGCATGGTATTCCTGATACGGGAGATGAAGATCCTGATCCTGGGGGATGCCTGCAACAATTCTACGTTTCTTTTTGACCGGGACGCGGCTCCTCTGGATGAATACATGGAGACGGCGGCGAAAGTGAGAGACCGCCTGAAAGGAAAGTATGACCGTGTATTTTTAAGCCATCACGAAATGGAGACGGGGACGGAGATCATCGATAATATTCTGAACGTCTGTCAGGAAGCGCTTGAAGGAAAAACAGATGACATTCCCTTTGACTTTATGGGAAATCATGCGTATATCGCAAAGAAATGTGACAGCCATTTCCACAGGGAAGACGGAAAATGCGGAAATATCATATACAGCAAGGAAAAGCTGCACAGCGTATAGAGAGTAAAGGGAGGAGCAACCATGTTTCCGGAAAATTTTTTATGGGGCGGCGCGGTAGCCGCCAACCAGTGTGAAGGAGCTTATCTGGAGGACGGAAAAGGGATTTCGATTCAGGACGTCCTTCCCCGCGGCGTCAAAGGTCCGAGGACCGAGCGGCCGACTCCGGACAATCTGAAGCTGGAGGGAATCGATTTTTACCACAGATATAAAGAAGATATCGCAATGTTTGCCGAGATGGGTTTTAAAGTGTTCCGCACGTCGATCGCATGGAGCCGTATCTTCCCGAACGGGGATGACGACACGCCCAATGAGGCCGGACTGAAGTTTTATGACAATCTTTTCGACGAGTGCCTGAAATACGGGATCCAGCCGCTTGTCACGATCTCCCATTACGAGACGCCCCTGCATCTCGCGGAAGCCTATGACGGCTGGCTGGACAGACGGATGATCGGATTCTATGAAAAGTATGTGAGGACGCTCTTCAACCGCTACAAAGATAAAGTAAAATACTGGCTTACATTTAATGAGATTAACTCCATCCTGAATTCGCCTTTCATGAGCGGAGGCATCAATACGCCGAAAGAGGAACTGACCGATTCCCGTCTCTATCAGGCGATCCACAATGAGCTGGTGGCAAGCGGCCTGGCGACGAAGATCGGCCATGAGATCAATCCGGACTTCAAGATCGGCTGTATGATCCTGAGTATGCCGGTCTATCCGCTGACTCCGGACCCGGCGGATGTGATCAAAGCCATGGAGGAGGAACATAAAAATTCTGTGTTTACAGACGTCCATGTAAGAGGAGAATATCCGGGATATATCAGGCGGTATTTCCGGGAGCGCGGAATTACTCTGGACATCACAGATGAAGACAGAGAGATCCTGAAAAATACGGTGGATTTTATTTCTTTCAGTTATTATGTCAGTGTGTGCGCAACGGCAGATAAAGAGAAAGATGTCCGCGGGGAGGGAAATCTTCTGGGCGGAGTGCCGAATCCGACGCTGCAGGCAAGCGAGTGGGGATGGCAGATCGATCCGCTGGGCCTTCGCTATGTACTCAACCAGCTCTGGGATAAATATCAGAAACCGCTCTTTATCGTAGAAAACGGTCTTGGAGCCGCCGACACCCCGGTGTCCGACGGCAGGGGCGGATATACGGTGGAGGATGATTACCGGATCGAGTACATGAGGGACCATCTGCTTCAGGTAGAAGAAGCCATCATGGACGGCGTCGATGTGATGGGGTATACATCATGGGGCTGCATCGATCTGGTCAGCGCCTCTACCGCGGAGATGCGGAAACGTTACGGATTCATCTATGTAGACCGGAATAACGACGGAACGGGGACGTTGAACAGGTACAGGAAGAAGAGTTTCTACTGGTATCAGTCCGTGATCCGGAGCAACGGGGAAAGCCTGAAGACAGGAGGAAATGCGGATGAAGTATCTGGTGATTGACGTAGGCGGCACATTTACGAAATACGCGGTCATGGATGAAGACTGTAATGTTTACCTGAAATCCAGGATTCCTACGGTCCAGAACAGTCTGGAACATTTTACGGATATGCTGGAAAGATTATACCGTCAGAATGAGTCCGATGTGGAGGGGATTGCCCTGAGCTGCGCCGGAGTGATCGACAGTGAGACCGGATTTATGTACAACGGCGGTTCACTGTTCTGCATTTCTAACATCAATATCGTGGAGCTGCTGGAAAAGAGATGCGGCGTGCCTGTGACCGTGGAAAATGACGCCAAATGCGCCGCCCTTGCCGAAGTGTGGAAAGGCTCTCTGGCAGGATGCAGGAATGCGGCGGCAGTGATCTGCGGGACAGCCGTGGGCGGAGCAGTGATCTGCGACGGAAAGCTCGTACGCGGAAAAAGGTTCATGGCAGGAGAGTTCAGCTACCTTCTCACGGAGAGCAGCGATCCGATGAATCCGGGATGGGTGTTTGCAGAGACCGGCGGGGTTCCGGCCCTGATCCGCATGGTGGCTGAGAAGAAGAAGCTTCCGGCTGACGGACTGGACGGAGAAAAAGTATTTTCCATGGCAAACTGCGGGGACACTGAGGTGCTCGGCTGTATCCGGAAATACGCGGCCCGTATCGCCATGCAGATCAATAACTGCCAGTACATGTTCGATCCCGACCGGGTCGCCGTGGGCGGCGGCATCAGCGCCCAGCCCCTGTTCATCCAGATGCTCAAGGAAGAACTGAAAAAGCTGAACGGCGTGTATCCGTATGATATGCCGATCCCCGAGGTAGTACCGTGCAGGTTTTATAATGATTCCAACCTGATCGGAGCCCTGTACGTGCATCTGCAGTCAAAAGAAAAGAAAATCGATATCCACAAGGTGGAAGAACTGATGGGGATGGTGGAGAACAGAAGAGAAGGCGAGTATCTGAGAGAGCTGCTGATGGGGTGATGAAGTTGAAAGACATTGCGGAGTATTGAGGGGCATTGCCCCTCTTTATTCCCCGCCAATGAGCACTTTCTTTCCCATTCAGCAGATCTTCCGTCAACTCTTTGATAACTGCGGACGCAGTACGGATAAGCGAGCTTATCAGATGATTAGAACTGGTCGAGGCTCAGTATGTGCCGATTTTCTTTTTGTCAAGAACCTCCTCAAAAATGGGCATAAAAATAGCGCGGATATCGCATTGGCGATATTGGTCGGATTGGTCAGGGAACTGATCTGTGAAGCAAGAAAATCCAGAATGTCTCCGAGAATATCCTCTCTTTCAATGTGATTGCGTTCTACGATATCCTTAATATACAGCTCGCTGTAAAGGGAAGAAAGATAATCTTTCTTATCCTTGTCATCTTCCAGGAAAGGGATGCGCGGCATTCCGCCATAGAGCATATACGCATCCAGCGCTTTCCGCCCGTCGCCGCCCACGTAGGAGTAATACTCCCCGAAGGATAACGGATAGACGTGGATCTGTGCCGCCCTGCCGCGAAACTCCGTTGCAATACCCCTTGACGAACCGCTGTTTTCTCCTTATAATTACCTTTGTATGAATTTCAACAGTAAAGGTTATGACGGAGACAGTAGGTCGTACCCGAACATCCCAGCGAGCCGGGAGTGGTGCAAGCCCGGTACCAGTAGGATATTTCCGAATATCACTCCCGAGCCGCAGCCCCTAAAGCAGCCGAAGGCTACATTACGGAATGGGAAGTAAGGGCTGACGCGGATCCCGCGTTAGAGGATACCATATGCGAACGGAATTGCTTCTGCCGCAGGATAAGGCAGTATATTTACAGGCAGGAAAGTTCAAGTATGATGTAACAGGTGGTTAAAACGAGAGAGATGGCTTTCGTCCTTTTGCAGGGCGGGAGCCTTTTTTTATCAGATCTTAGAAAGCCGGATTTGGACACCGCCGGACCGATTGATTGTCCATTGCGGACGCGCTTGCGCTCGGGCCGTAACGCAGCGGACACATAAGGCTGCACAGGACGCAGCCTTAGTGCCGGCGTTACTCTACGGTCCATAATGGACATATCAATCGGCCCGGCTCCTCGAAATCAGGAGTTTTCTAAAATCCGATAGAAAAAAGGCCCCATCTCTTCCGGTTTTGATTCAGGAGACAGAAAGGAAAATCAACATGTATAAGAAAGTTCCCACAGATATGAATTTTGTCGGCAGGGAAAAAGAAGTCGAGAAGTTTTGGGATGAGAACCACATCTTCGAGAAGAGTATCGAAGAGCGTGAGGGATGCCCGGAATATATTTTCTACGACGGCCCGCCGACTGCAAACGGCAAACCGCACATCGGCCATGTGCTCACACGTGTGATCAAAGACATGATCCCGAGATACCGCACAATGAAGGGGTACATGGTTCCGAGAAAGGCAGGATGGGATACCCACGGACTGCCGGTTGAGCTCGAGGTAGAGAAGGCGCTCGGACTGGACGGAAAGGATCAGATCGAGGAATACGGTCTGGAGCCGTTTATCGACAAATGTAAGGAAAGTGTCTGGAAATACAAAGGGATGTGGGAGGATTTCTCCGGCACAGTCGGTTTCTGGGCTGATATGGAGCATCCTTATGTGACATACCACAATACGTTTATCGAGTCCGAATGGTGGGCGCTGAAGCAGATCTGGGAGAAGGGTCTCCTCTACAAAGGCTTCAAGATCGTTCCCTACTGCCCGCGCTGCGGTACGCCGCTGTCCGCCCAGGAAGTGGCTCAGGGCTACAAGGACGTGAAAGAACGCTCCGCAGTTGTAAGGTTCAAAGTAAAGGACGAGGACGCGTATATCCTTGCATGGACGACCACACCGTGGACACTTCCGTCCAACCTTGCCCTCTGTGTAAACCCGAACGAGGATTACGCGAAAGTAAAGGCGGCAGACGGATACACCTATTATATGGCGTGCGCCCTCTTGGACACAGTGCTGGGAAGACTGGCAGAGGAAGGAAAGCCGGCATATGAGGTTCTCGAGAAATACAAAGGTACGGATCTTGAGGGCAAAGAGTATGAGCCGCTCTACCGGTGCGCGGCGGACGCTGCGGCAAAGCAGAACAAGAAAGCGTTCTATGTGACATGTGACACATATGTTACTTTGACAGACGGCACGGGAGTCGTACACATCGCCCCGGCGTTCGGTGAGGACGACGCGAATGTGGGAAGAAAATACGGTCTTCCGTTCGTACAGCTTGTAGATGAAAAGGGAAACATGGCAGAGTCCACTCCATTCGCAGGGCTGTTTGTGAAGAAAGCAGATCCGGAAGTATTAAAGGATCTGGATGGCAGAGGATTGCTCTTCGACGCGCCGAAATTCGAGCACAGCTACCCGCACTGCTGGAGATGCGACACACCGCTGATCTACTATGCACGCGAGTCATGGTTTATCAAGATGACGGCAGTGCGCGACGACCTGATCGCGAACAACAATACCATCAACTGGATTCCGGAGAGCATCGGAAAAGGCCGTTTCGGCGACTGGATCGAGAATGTCCAGGACTGGGGCATCAGCCGTAACCGTTACTGGGGTACTCCGCTCAATATCTGGGAGTGTGAGTGCGGTCATATGCATTCCATCGGAAGCATTGAGGAACTGAAAGAAATGTCCGATAACTGTCCGGACGACATCGAGCTGCACCGCCCGTATATCGATGCAGTGACGATCAGGTGCCCGAAGTGCGGCAAAGAGATGCACCGTGTGCCGGAAGTGATCGACTGCTGGTTTGACAGCGGTTCCATGCCGTTCGCCCAGCATCACTATCCGTTTGAGAATAAAGAACTGTTCGAGGAGCAGTTCCCGGCAGACTTTATTTCCGAGGCAGTGGACCAGACAAGAGGATGGTTCTACTCCCTGCTTGCGATCTCCACGCTGATCTTCAACAAGGCTCCGTATAAGAACGTTATTGTCCTCGGACACGTTCAGGATGAGAACGGGCAGAAGATGAGCAAGTCCAAAGGAAACGCGGTGGATCCGTTCGAAGCTCTTGAGACATACGGCGCAGACGCGATCCGCTGGTATTTCTATATCAACAGCGCGCCGTGGCTGCCGAACCGTTTCCACGGCAAAGCCGTGACCGAAGGACAGAGAAAATTCATGGGAACTCTGTGGAATACCTATGCGTTCTTTGTCCTCTACGCGAATATCGACAATTTCGACGCGACAAAATATACACTGGAATATGATAAACTTTCCGTAATGGATAAATGGCTTCTGTCCAAGATGAACACAATGGTGAAAGCCGTTGACAGCAATCTTGAGAATTACCGCATCCCGGAAGCGGCGCGCGCGCTTCAGGAGTTCGTTGACGACATGAGCAACTGGTATGTAAGAAGAAGCCGCGAGCGTTTCTGGGCAAAGGGAATGGAGCAGGATAAGATCAACGCTTACATGACACTGTATACAGCGCTTGTAACCGTATCCAAGGCGGCTGCTCCGATGATCCCGTTTATGACTGAGGAAATTTACCGGAATCTTGTCTGCGGCATTGACAAGGACGCTCCGGAGAGTATCCACCTGTGCCTGTTCCCGAAAGTAAATGAGGAACAGATCGATCCGGAGCTGGAGCAGAACATGGATAATGTCCTGAAGCTTGTCGTCATGGGACGCGCCTGCAGAAATGCTTCTAACATCAAGAACCGTCAGCCTGTCGGCCAGATGTTTGTAAAAGCCGCGTTTACCCTGCCGGAATTCTATCAGGAGATCGTGGCTGACGAGCTGAACGTGAAGAATGTGAAATTTACGGAAGATGTAAGAGACTTTACTTCCTATAATTTTAAACCCCAGTTAAAGACAGTCGGTCCGAAATATGGTAAAATGTTAGGCGGCATCAAGGCTGCCCTTGATTCTGTGGACGGCAACGCCGCAATGGATGAGGTCAATGAGACCGGAGCCCTTAAGCTCGATGTAAACGGACAGGAGATCACACTGTTCCGCGAGGATCTGCTGATCGATACGGCACAGATCGAGGGCTATGTGTCAGAAAATGACAATGGCATCACAGTAGTTCTTGATACGAACCTGACGCCGGAGCTTCTGGAAGAAGGCTTCGTCCGTGAGATCATCAGCAAGATACAGACCATGAGAAAAGAGGCAGACTTCGAAGTGACGGACCGTATCCGCGTAACTTATGACGGAAGTGAAAAGGCAGAGACGATCTTCGCGAAATATGCCGGTGAGATTGCCGGGGAAGTGCTCGCCGACAAAGTGTCGGCATCGGAACCGGCGGGCTATGTAAAGGAGTGGAAGATCAACGGTGAAACAGTTACAATGGGTGTGGAGAAAGAAGGAAGATAAAAAGATGGAAAAGACAGTTAACAAAGAATTTGAGAAAGAAACATTCAAGAAGACAGTTAAGGAGAATATCAGGACGCTTTACAGAAAAACAATAGATGAAGCGACGCCTCAGCAGCTTTTTCAGGCAGTGTCCTATGCGGTAAAAGACGTTATATTTGACGACTGGTTCGCTACACAGAAGGCATATGAGAAGGCAGACGCGAAAATTGTTTACTATATGTCCATGGAATTCCTGATGGGGCGCGCGCTCGGCAATAACCTTATCAATATGACGGTATATAAAGATGTGAAAGAAGCGCTTGACGAGATGGGCATCAATCTGGATGTTGTAGAGGATCAGGAGCCGGACGCAGCGCTCGGCAACGGCGGTCTGGGAAGACTGGCGGCCTGCTTCCTCGACTCTCTGGCTACTCTGAACTATCCGGCATACGGATGCGGTATCCGTTACCGTTATGGCATGTTCAAGCAGAAGATCGAGAACGGATACCAGAAAGAAGTACCGGACGACTGGTTAAGAGAGGGCAATCCGTTTGAACTGCGCAGAGAAGAGTACGCGAAAGAAGTCCGTTTCGGCGGTAATATCCGTTTTGAGAAAGATCCTGCTACGGGCAAGGATATCTTCATCCAGGAGAACTATGAATCGGTACTTGCGATCCCGTATGATATGCCGATCGTAGGATACGGCAACCATGTGGTAAACACACTGCGTGTATGGGACGCGAAAGCGATCACAGACTTTAAGCTTGATGAATTTGACAGAGGCAACTATCACAAAGCGGTAGAACAGGAAAATCTTGCGAAGCTGATCGTTGATGTTCTCTATCCGAACGACAACCACTATTCCGGGAAAGAACTCCGACTGAAACAGCAGTATTTCTTCATCTCGGCAAGTCTTCAGGCGCTGATCGCGAAATATAAGAAGAAACACAGCGATGTCCGCAGGCTTTACGAGAAAGTCGTTATCCAGATGAATGATACACATCCGACAGTTGCGGTTCCGGAGCTGATGCGTCTGCTGATCGATCAGGAAGGGCTGAACTGGGATGAGGCATGGGATGTAACGACAAAGACCTGCGCGTATACAAACCATACGATCATGGCAGAGGCTCTTGAAAAATGGCCCATCGATCTGTTCTCCAGACTGCTTCCGCGTATCTACCAGATCGTACAGGAGATCGACCGCCGATTCCTCATCAAAGTCCGCGAGATGTACCCGGGCAACGAAGATAAAGTGAGGAAAATGGCGATCCTCATGGACGGTCAGGTGCGCATGGCAAATATGGCGATCATCGCGGGCTTCTCCGTAAACGGCGTCGCGAAACTCCATACGGAGATCCTGAAACATCAGGAACTGAGGGATTTCTATGAAATGATGCCGGAGAAGTTCAACAACAAGACAAACGGCATCACACAGAGACGTTTCCTTGCCCACGGGAACCCGCTGCTCGCAGACTGGATCACAGACAAGATCGGAGACGGCTGGATCACGGATCTGTCCCAGATCGCGAAACTGAAACCGTATGTAGATGACGACACCGCAAGACGCGAGTTCATGGAGATCAAATATAAAAATAAAATCCGCCTTGCGAAATATATCAAAGAGCATAACGGAATCGACGTAGATCCCCGTTCTATCTTTGACGTACAGGTAAAACGTCTCCACGAGTATAAGCGTCAGCTTCTTAATATCCTGCATATCATGTATCTGTATAATCAGATCAAAGAGCACCCGGAGATGAGCTTCTATCCGAGGACATTTATCTTCGGAGCCAAAGCGGCGGCAGGATACTTAAGAGCAAAAGAGACGATCAAGCTGATCAACTCTGTGGCAGAGGTCGTTAACAATGACCGCAGTATCAACGGCAAGCTGAAAGTCGTGTTTATCGAGGATTACCGTGTATCCAACGGAGAGATCATCTTCGCGGCGGCAGATGTCAGCGAGCAGATCTCAACAGCGTCCAAGGAGGCGTCAGGCACAGGCAACATGAAGTTCATGCTGAACGGCGC
>CAZJRY010000051.1:0-6095 GCA_964548625.1 uncultured Mediterraneibacter sp. | reverse complement strand
GACGCGCAGAAGAGAGTGGAAGAGGCTTACAGAGACCAGCAGAGATGGTCGAGGATGGCCATGATACAGACAGCCTGCAGCGGTAAGTTCTCATCTGACCGTACCATAGAAGAGTATGTAAGGGATATCTGGCATCTTGAGAAAGTAGAGGTTACATCCGGAGAGGACGAATAGGAGGCTTTTTATGGATTATTATTCTTATTATTACGAATATGATTATCCGACCGGTTACGGAAATAGCGGGAATGCGTTATTCACGGTGTTTCTGACGCTTTATCTGATCGCGCTGGCGCTGGTCATTGCCGTTTCGCTGGTAAGTTATATTTTTCATTCGATCGGGCTTTACACTATCGGAAAACGCATGGGAAGAGAGTACGCATGGCTTGCTTTTGTCCCGTTTGCGAGAGATTATTTTCATGGTGAACTTGCCGATGAAATCCGGCTGAAGAACAAAAGTATCAGGAATCCGGGAATATGGAAACTGGTCCTTCCCGTTATCTATGGCGCTGTTGCAGGGGTACTCTTAATATTCTTATTTGTGGCGGCGCTGGGGGCAGGAGTTTTTTCAGCCACGAACGTCAGCGGTGTCATGGCGTTTTCGATGACATTGATCATATTGTTTATCGTAATCCTTGTTCTGGCAGTCGCATATTCGGCAGTATATTCCGTATTGCGGATCCTGATCAATATTCAGATATATGAGAAATTTACCACCCGCAATATGGCGGTCGTACATTCTGTGCTCTCAGGGGTTGTTCCCTTCTATGAAGCAATCTGCTTCTTTGTTATGAGAAACAAACCGTTCAATCCGGGTATGGAGCCGCGGCTTGAGCCGCCGGTTCCGCCGGTATATCCCGAAGATCCGGTTTGTGAAAGTCCGGTACCGGATAATACACAGGAACAGCCGGATAACAAAACCGAATAAAGTAAGAGCAGCTCTTCATATATTGTATGTATATGGAGGGCTGTTTTTTGATGAATCGATATGACATAGAGCAGAAATTCAAATCGATTGCCGCGTTTCTTGTGGTACTGATACTTTTGCCCTATATCGTGACAGTGTTTGTGAACGGGGCGGACACGGGAGAGAAGGCAGACGGGGAGTTTTATGTAGAGGTCAGGACAGGCGATGAGAAAGAAGCCGACGGTGTGACAGAAATCGAATGGAGCGACTATCTTGCGGGTATACTGGCGGAGGAAATATCAGAAGACTGCCGGATAGAGACAATGAAAGCGCAGGCTGTGCTGATCCGTACCCAGATTTACCGGACGCTCGAAAGCTCGGAGGACAAGATCCTGACGGAAAACTACCTGTCGCGGGAGGAAATGATAGATAAGTGGGGTGCGGAGAATTACGGAGAATATTATGAAAAATTTATCCGTGCGGTAGAGGAGACAGATGATACGGTAGTCATGTACAATGACGAGTATGCGTGGACGCCTTTTCACCAGTCAAGCTGCGGGATGACGCGAAGCGCCGCCGAAGTGCTGGGAAATAATGACTATCCCTATATCGAAGTCAGGGAATGCCCGCTGGATAAGGAGGCAGATGACGAGATACAGACATTTACATTTTCCTATGTGGAAATACAGACATTGTGCCGCGATTTTCTGGTTGCAGAAGAAGACGGAGAGAAAGCGGCACAGGGATACGCATTTGAAGATTTTGAGATTGAGTCCTGTGATTCCGCAGGATATGTAAGTAAACTGAAGATAGGAAATACCACATGCACCGGCGATCAGTTCCGGGATGCGCTCTCTCTGCCTTCAAGCGCTTTTTCACTGAGTGAAGACGGAGAAGACGGGATAAAGATCACTACAACCGGAAAAGGGCACGGGCTGGGAATGAGTATCTGGACTGCGGATCAGATGGCAAAAGAAGGAAAAACATACGAAGAGATCCTGGATTTCTTTTTTGAAGGAACAGAGTTGAGAGACGATATCCAGGAGACCGGGTTATTCTGATACCGGTGGGGAAATTTTCATCATGATCTTTTGGGATAGACGGTATAATACATTCATTTACTGGCAAAAATATAGCCAGAGGTGATGACAATGAATAAGAATGAAAGACCGTCTTTCCTGAAAGGAAAAGGCGCTGCCATCGGCGTTGTGATTTGTTTTGCGGCTGTTATAGCACTGGTTGGGGCATATACGTTCAGCAACTATCAGAGAGAGCTTGAGGAACAGATGGCAAAAGCCGAGGAACAGGCAGAGGAACTTACAGAAGAACTTAATGAGGATTCCGACACGGAAGAAACAGCAGAAGAGACAGCGACAGACGAGATTACGCTCCCGGAAGAGGAAAATGACCTTGCAGAAAATGAGGACAGCGGCCGGCAGAGTCAGACCGGGGAAGAAGAAAACAGCTCAGACTCTCAGAGTGATACATCAGCCGGAGATACCGGAACAGATAACGGGGCGTCCGCGTCAGCCGGAGATACATCAGGAGTATGGTTCAGCGAAGACAGCACTCTTGCATGGCCTGCCAGCGGTGCGGTGATCATGAGCTACAGTATGGATCAGACAGTATTTTTCCAGACACTGGAGCAGTATAAATACAATCCGGCGATGATCATCAGCGGTGAAGTGGGTGAGACGATCAGCGCTTCGGCCGCAGGGATTGTGACCGGTATCGATGAGACAGCACAGACGGGCACAACCGTTACGCTCGATATGGGAAACGGATACAGCGCCGTGTATGGACAGCTCGGCGATGTCACGGTTGCCGTCGGTGATTATGTCGGCGCGGGAGAAGCTATCGGCGCATTGAGTGAACCCACAAAATACTATAGTGTAGAAGGACCGAATCTTTATTTTGAAATACTCAAAGACGGAGAACCGGTCGATCCGATGAATTATATGGAGTAGATGAGCAGAACACACGCCCTGAGTGCCGGCGCCGCTTTGGCGGCGCGCACCCGGTACATACCTGCGGCTGATCCTTTCCCATTCCGAAAATCGAAATCCTATTGCCAAAGCGTACGAAATGAAATAGAATAATCTTGGTGTTGATTATGAATTATACATATATTGTCAGATGCAGCGACGGCTCTCTTTATACCGGCTGGACGAATGATCTGGAAAAGCGGATCAGGGTCCACAACGACGGCAGGGGCGCGAAATATACAAAATCCCGCAGACCGGTAACATTGGTATATTATGAGGAATTCCATACGAGGGAAGATGCGATGCGCCGGGAGCGGGAGATCAAGCATATGAGCAGAGAAGAAAAACTCAAAATGATCCGGGAAGGCGGCCGCTGAACAGGGTCGGGCGGATACGTTTTTATGAGAGGATTTTTGGAAAGCTTGTAAAATGCAGGAAAACATGCTATTATGTAATACGTTGATATTGGCAGATATAATATTTTATGAACAAGTGACTCCGAGGCTGGAATATATGCCCGGAGTTTTTTGTTTTATGAAGAAAAGAGAAAGGGGCAAAGATATGGCGGTATCGGCGGAAGAGATAAAGAAGAGAGCATATGCGATAAAGGATCAGATCACAGCGGACAGAAGAAATCTGCATCGGATGCCGGAGATCGGAACAGACCTGCCGGAGACAAGCGCATATATTAAAAAGCGGCTGGATGAAATGGGGATTCCGTGGAAAGACTGCGGAGGTCCGCTTCCGGCCAAGATGACAGACGATTTTGTGGAAGCGGGATTCCCCAGAATGGAGAAAGAAACCGGCGTTACGGCAGTGATCGGACAGGGAAGTCCGTGCATCCTTCTGCGCGCAGACATGGATGCGCTGCCGGTCAGAGAAGAAAATGATCTGGAGTATAGATCGCGTAATGGCGCGGGGCATATGTGCGGGCATGACAGTCATGCGGCGATGCTCCTCGGAGCGGCACAGATTTTAAAGGATATGGAAGGCGAGCTGAATGGCTCCGTAAAGTTCATGTTCCAGCCGGGCGAGGAAACCGGAGCAGGCGCGCGCGTCATGGTGGAGAACGGCGTCCTTCAGGATCCCCGGGTGGATGCGGCGTTCGGGCTGCATGTCCAGCCTACAGATGAGACCGGAAAGGTCGGTTATGCGGTAGGGGTAAATTCCGCATCGCTGGATTCCTTCATCCTGAAGATCCATGGAAGAGGGGGACATAGCTCACAACCTCATCTCTGCACGGATCCGCTGATGATCATGAATCAGATTTATCAGGCAGTCAATCTGCTGGCAACACGGGAGGCAGATCCCGCGGCAATGGTTGCCCTGACCTGCGGCGTGGCCGGAGGTGGCACGGCGGTTAATATCATTCCGGACGAGGCGGAACTTCATATCGGACTGCGCACTCTGGATGTAGAGGCTGCAGAACATTTAAAAAAACGTATCCCCGAGGTGATCGACCACTATGTAAAAGCGTGGAACGGAGAGTATGACCTGACGACATTCCATACGCCATGCACGCTTTCGGATGAATACCTCTGCAGAGCCGTCGTTCCGCATATCGGAGAGATTGTCGGGGAAGAAAAAGTACATCAGATCCCGGCAATGACAGGAACAGAAGATTTCGGATATGTGACAACCGAAGTCCCGGGTATGTTTGTATTTATCGGAGCAGGGAAGCCGGGAAACGCGCCGCTTCACAGCCCGAAGATGATACTGGATGAAGATGTGCTTCCGCTCGGTGCAGCGGTTCATGCAAATGTAGCGGTTACATGGCTTGAAGAACACAGAAAGGAGACTCATTAAAAATGGATGAAAAAACACAGAAGAAAAAATTTCATATGCCTCACGTTTTTATTATATTACTGGTTATCATGCTTTTTGTCGTGCTTCTCTCGTATATGATCCCCAGCGGATCATACGAACGGGTCGAGGACAGTTCCGGTATCACCGTGATCGATCCGGACACATTCCAGTATGAGGAAAATGAAACGCCCATTACATTTATGGATTATTTTGAGGCTGTTTATACCGGTTTTGTCAACGGCGCGACGATTATGGGAACGCTCTTTATCAGCTCCGGCGTTATCTATCTTCTGGAGGTCAGCGGAGCATTTGGCGCGGGGATCAATATGATCCTGAAAAAGACAAAAGGAAAAGAGTTTTCCGTTGTATGCATTTTCTATACGATTTTTGTTGTGTTCGGAGTGCTTGGGTACGGAGAAGCGGCCTATCCGTTCTATCCTCTGGCGGTGACTATCGGATTCGCGCTGGGATATGACCGTATGGTGGGAACGGCGCTCGCTATTGTGGGAAGCACTGTCGGGTTTACGTCCGGTCTGATGAATACATTTACGACCGGAGTAGCACAGCAGATCGTAGGGCTTCCGTTGTTTTCAGGCATCGGTTTCCGCGCGGTCGGGCTGGCTGTATTCTATCTTATCGGTCTGACCGGGCTATATACATACTGCCGTAAGATCAAGAAGAATCCGTCCCTCAGTCTGATGAGTGAAGAATACATGAATCAGAAGCAGGAAGATTATACAGCCGGGATGGAAGAAATGAATGTCAGAAGGGTTCTCGGTCTGCTTGTATTTCTCGGGATCATCATTGTACAGGGATTCGGCTGCATCGAACTCGGATGGTCGTTTTCGCAGATTGCGGCAATCTATGTGATCATGGGAATCCTGCTCGCCATCATCTTCCGGATCGGTCCGAGCGAGGCATGTCAGCTTTTCTGTAAAGGCGCTGTCCGCGTATTTCCGGCAGCGTTTGCAGTCGGGCTGGCCCAGTCGGTTGTCGTGCTGATGAATCAGGCGTGTATCATGGATACGATCGTGCACGGCATGTCACAGCTTCTGGAAAACAGAAGCGCCATCCTTGCGCTGCTTATCATCTTTATCTTTGTGACACTGTTCAACTTCCTTGTAGTATCCGGAAGCGGGAAAGCTGTCATCGTCATGCCGATCCTGCAGCCTCTCGGGAAGATACTGAATATCAACCAGCAGGTGCTCGTGCTTACCTATCAGTACGGCGACGGCATCACAAACAGCTTCTGGCCGGGAAGTTCCCTCGTCCAACTGTCCATGTGCGGAGTGGACTACGGTTCGTGGATCAAGTTCTGCTGGAAGATATACCTTGGGTTTATCGTCAGCGCGTTCGTACTTATCATGATCGCATACGGGATCGGGTATGGACCGTTTTAA
>CAZJRY010000050.1:0-15524 GCA_964548625.1 uncultured Mediterraneibacter sp. | reverse complement strand
TTCACCGCCTTCCCGGATCCTTTCTGTTTTCTTAGTTTTTCCGTTCCTTCCTGCTATCGCAGATCAATAAACTTCGCCGATCCACTGAAAAAAAGTACCGGAAAGCTCTGCCGCCGGCCCGGCAGGAAACAGCTTTCCAGTATAAACTATGCTTTTCCAACGCTTCCGCATACCTTCATTCTTTCCATAACATATTCTTTTACTTGGTCACGGCCTTCAGAGCCATACATTTTAGGATCGATCATTTTACGGTCGCGGTCCAGAGCCTTGCTCACGCCTCTGGTATACGCAATTCTGAGATCCGTGGCATAATTAACCTTACAGATTCCTCTGCGTACACATTCCTTTACCGTATCATCGGGAACTCCGGAAGTTCCATGAAGCACAAGCGGTACAGATACTTTTTCACGAATACTTTCCAATCTGTCCAGATCAAGCTTCGGAATTCCCTTATATATCCCATGCGCGGTTCCGATTGCAACCGCAAGAGAATCTACGCCTGTTTTCTCCGCGAATTCCGCTGCCTGATCAGGATCTGTATAGGGATTGTTATCTCCGCCGTCCAGATCGTCTTCTTTTCCTCCCACTTTTCCAAGTTCCGCCTCAACCGGGATGCCGCCTGCATGGCACATATCCGCCACTTTTTTACTTACCTCTGTATTATTTTTCAGGGATCCATGTGACCCGTCTATCATAATCGATGTATATCCCGCCTGAAACGCCTGTGCAGCCAGTTCAAAACTGCTTCCGTGGTCCAGATGAAGCGCGACCGGAACAGAAGCTTTTTCTGCAATCGGCTTTGCCATAGCATGCCACATCTGTACTCCCGCATATTTTACAGTCAACGGGGAAGTCTGGACAATTACCGGTGAATGCATTTCTTCAGCCGCCGCGATCACTGCCTGCAGCATCTCCATATTTTCTACATTAAATGCTCCCACCGCATATTTTTCTTTCTGTGCTTTCAAAAGTATTTCTTTCGTTGTAACTAAAGGCATCGTCCTACCCTCCTGTTCAAATTAGAGTTTTCACTGTTGTTCCGCATCCCCGGCGCGAAGCGATCTCATGTTTCTTTTTCTTTCATGCGCTTTCAATATTCTCGACAAAACGGTCAGCCCCAGCATTGCGATCACCGCTGACACGGTTCCGATTTCAAAAGCAGCCTGCATACTCCATCCTCTCCCTGTGACCAGATTGGATATAGCCGGCGCACCCAGCGTAGCAATCACGATCCCGAGCATAACATATCCGTAATTTTCCCCGGCATGCTTCAATCCGAAGACAGAGCTTGTCAAAGACGGAAAGCTTCCCATGATCCCGCCATAGCAGCCATATGTAACCACAACAGCGACCGTTACCGGATAAGAACCGGATACCGACAAAACTGCCATCGCGATCACACAGGCGATCAATACGCCTCTGATGCAGACAATCCTTCCAACCTTATCGGCGAGTGTAGGAAGGATCAGTCTTGTGCCGGCATTTACAACGGATCCCAGCATCACCGCGCTCACAGCCACAGAGGAAGGTATGCCAAGTTCGATCTGATAGGTCTGAGAGACAGGTGACAATATAAAATAAGGCAGAAGTCCAAACAGCATTGTGGCAAGGATCAGATAAAACCTTTTTGTCCGCACCATTTCAGAGGACGTATACTGTTTCCTTTGAATTCCCGCGGATTTCCTGTCAGAATCTGCTTTCGCCGCGGCAGGCGCCGCCTGCTCCCCGGGAGTGCTGAAGAAAATGCCGTACAATATCCATGCGATCGCGATCATTCCGCCGATCACAAGAAAGGCAAGTCTGATTCCTCCTGCTTCCAGCAGAAGCCTGCTGGCCGGCGCCAGGAAAAACCCGCTCAGGCCGTTTGCCGTCACGACAACGCCTGACGCAAAGCCCGTCCTCTCGGGAAACCATTTCTGAGCAGTGGCTATGACCGAAGTGTAAATCATCCCCTGCCCGAATCCCTGAATAATGCCATAGGTCAGATACATCGGCAATGGCGACTCAACGATAAGAAAAGCCGATGCCAGTACCCCTGCCGCGAAGAGTCCGCCGCCGATCCACACTACCATATGGGGATTATACTGCTCCTGTATCCTTCCCCCGATGATATTTCCAAATACAAATACCGCAAGTACCAGATAGAAACACATAGATGCCTGCCCCTGCGTCCAGCCGGCCTCCTCCATGATATACGGCTGATAAACGGACCACACATGGGGATATCCGGTAAAAAAGATAGCGAACGCCCCTGACGCCATCATCAATATTCGTTTTTTGTTTTGCTGCTTCACTGTTTCCTTACTCCCACAGATTCTTATACATCTGTTCTATATCTTCTTTCGTTATTTCTCTTCTGGTATTCTGAGGACTTCCGCTTTCCATGGCATCTCCCGCCATTTTCCCGATCTCCCGGAAAAAGATTTCCCTGTCAACGCCGGACTGCTCCAGAGTCGGTGTCTCAAGTTCTTCTGTAAGAGCTGTTACCGCAGCCAGAAATTTCTCTCCCGCTTCCCGGTCGCTGTCAGAATCCTCCGCCGCACCGATCAGTCTTCCAAGTTCGGCAAATCTGTCATATGCGCCTTCCAAAGCAAATCCCAGACACTCTTTCATTAACATTGCATTGGACAGACCGTGAGCGATATGGAATAAAGCTCCAATCGGACGGCTCATCCCGTGGATCAGGGTAACAGACGCATTATTGAATGCAATTCCCGCTTCCAGCGCAGCTATTGACATCTGTACCCGCGCTTCTTCGTTTTGTCCGTCATGAAACGCAGCCGGCAGATAGCGGAAAATTCTCTTTACCGCTGAAAGCGCAAAGGTATCGGATAATGTCTGCGCTTTTCTGGATGTATATGCCTCTACTGCATGGCACAGAGCGTCCAGACCGGTGGCTGCCGTGATCTTCGGCGGAGCCGTCATGGTAAACTGGGGATCGATAATCGCCAGATCAGGAATCAGGACGCTGCCCTTCAACAGCATTTTTACATCGTTCTCTGTATCCGTAATAATGGTGAACTGTGTTGCTTCAGAACCTGTTCCCGCCGTTGTCGGGATTGCCGCCATAGGCGGCATATCCACATCGATTTCCTTTCCCATATAATCCGTAATGCTTCCTTCGCCGTTAACCAGTGAAGCAATCGCCTTCATGGAATCGATCGGGCTTCCTCCTCCAAGCGCCACAAGAAAATCACAGTTTTCTTTTTTATATAATTCCAGACCTTTCCGGATCATATTGTCTGTCGGTTCCCCGGAAATTTCAGAGTATACTGTATAGTCAATCTCCCGGTTTTTCAGCACATTCTCTACTTTCTCACAGTTGCCGAGCCGGATCATAACCTGATCCGTAACGATCATTGCTTTCTTTCCCATTTTTCCCAGAATTTCTTCTGCCATGTCCAGTGCTCCGGAACCGGTGATCATATGTTCCGGTATAATAAAATCTCTTGCCATATTGACAATCCCCTTTCTTATCGAATCTCTAAAATGTCTCGTCATGCAGCCACAGGTATCTCTCATCTTCGCATCGGTCGGTTTGCAGCCAGGGATTTCCATCCAGATGCCGGATCATCCAGCAGGTGTACATCTGAAATCCGGGCGCCACCGCCTGCGGGTGCAATTCGCCGCCCGGTATTGCGGAAAAGCTGTTGTCTACGCTCTTAAATACCTGATCTCCTACAAAGCTTGCCCCAAATCCTTCCGGACGGTCAAATTTGAACAGATATGTTTCCGGCTGCGGATGTCTGTGCGGAAGGTATCCGGACCAGTTGCCCCGGTCATTCAGCACTTCTCCCAGCACCATATTGGAATCCGGCTGTATATCGTGATCGAAAATAGTATTTACCCGGCGTTTTGCCACATTCCCGAATTTACCGACACTGGAATACACCCACGGCGCATCTTCCGGGGCATACAGGCGGCTTAAAAATTCCCTGTCATTGTGTGTGCATTGAACAAGAATTTCCGTATCCTTCAGCGCCTGAACGCCGACTTCAACACATGGGCATACATGTAAACACCACGGTCCTTCTTCAAAAACACTTTTCCGGCTTACTCTTTTTTGATTTTCTTCCCAGACATAAGTAATTTCTCCTGACAAGAGCAGAACTGCCATCTCCTCTCCCAGGCGGTAGAATCTCCGTGTTTCGCCTTCTTTCATTTTATAGACACGAATATCCATCATCATTTCTTTATATTCGTTATTATATGTTGTAAGGATCATTTCTCCCGACTCATCAAAGGCAGGATACCCGAATACTTTTCCCATTTTTACCCGTCCTTTCTTCTATTAGTAATCTCTTGCCTCACGTCTTCCTTCCATCACGCCTTCACATGCTTTCCTTACAGATTCTTTTTCGGAGGTCGTTGCGATGCCTACATTCCACCACGACTCATATCCGTCTGTCATCGTTTTCGGGATCACTTTCAGGTCAAACAGACACGCAACTTTCTGATTTTTTGCATCCTTAAGAGCTTCCTCGAGTTCTGCAATAGTCCTGCATGTATATGTTTTCAGTCCATATCCTTCCCCGATCTTTGCGTAATCCACCGGGATCAGTTCTTCACATGGCTTTTTCCCGTCTGTGTATCGGAATTCTGTCGCAAGACTTCCGATCCCGTGGTTCATTTCCAGATTATTAATGCATCCGAAACCGCAGTTATCAAATACAAGGATATTTACTTTCTGACGCTCCTGCATGATAGTCATGATCTCGCTGTGGAGCATCTGGAAACTGGAGTCCCCGACCACGCAATAGACTTCATTGTCCGGTTCTGCAAACTTCACACCCAGAGTTGCGGCAACCTCATAACCCATACAGGAGTAGCCATATTCTGCATGGTATCCTCCTCTTTTATCTGTCGTCCACATTCTCTGCATACAGCTTGGGAGAGAACCGCCTGCCGTAATGATCGTAGCGTCTTCGTCGATCACACGTCGGATTGCCGCAAGAGCAGCTGTTTGCGTGATCTTTCCGTCTGTCATTCTGACAAACTCCGGGATTGTTCTCGGATCTCTGGCCTTGATGATCGGCTCGAAATCATCTCCCGTATATTCGATCCCCGCAAGGCGTACCATCTCTTTGTCCCACGCATTCTTCGCCGCTTCGATCTCGCCGCTATATGAAGATGTGTAATTTCTTTCACGAAGCTTTGCAGCCAGAAGCTCTACTGTCACTTTTGCATCACCTACTGCTTTCACCGCATCCATCTTATATGCGTGGTATCTGCAGTTGTTGATCGTAACAAATTGCACATCCTCTCTCTTAAACAGACGTTTGGAACTGGTCGTAAAGTCAGAAAGGCGTGAACCGATCGCAATGACCACGTCTGCGTCCTTTGCGATTATATTGGAAGCATAGGTCCCGGTGACTCCGATTCCGCCCAGACAGTACGGGTGGCTGGAGACGCAGGCGCTCTTTCCTCCCTGTGACTCCCCGAAGGGGATCTTAAATTCTTCGCAGAACCTCTCCACCGTTTCTCCTGCTTCTGAATAACGCACGCCGCCGCCGACGATGACAAGCGGTTTCTCCGCATTTGCGATAATCTCCGCTATATCTTCCAGTTCTTCCTCTACTGCGGCCGGCCTTGTGATCCTATGCACCCGCTTTTTGAAGAAATACTCCGGGAAATCATAGGATTCACCTTCCACGTCCTGACAGAGGCCGATACAGCACGCACCGGTCTCCGCGGGATCTGTCAGAACACGCATAGCGTTGATCAATGCCGTCATGATCATCTCCGGCCTTGTGATCCTGTCCCAGTACTTGCAGACCGGCCGGAACGCATCGTTTGTCGTTGTCGCCAGGCTGTTGCTCTGTTCCAGCTGCTGGAGAACCGGATCCGGCTGTCTGGATGCAAAAGTATCAGCCGGAAATACAAGCAGCGGGATGTTGTTAACTGTTGCGGTCGCGCAGGCTGTCACCATATTCGCAGCGCCGGGCCCGACGGATGACGCACAGGGTATGATCTTCTTTCTTCCGCTCTGCTTTGCATATGCAATAGCTGCATGACACATTCCCTGTTCATTCCGGCCCTGCATCACTTTAATGCCCCCGGGATTTGTATCAAGGGCTTCGCCCAGGCCGACAGCAATGCCATGCCCGAATATTGTGAAGAATCCTTCTACAAATTTTGTCTCTTTTCCGTCCATTACTACATATTGATTATCAAGAAATTTTACAATAGCCTGCGCTGTTGTCATTCGGATTGTCTTTGTCATCGTTATTTGCTCCTCTCTCTAGGCTCTGGCAATCATTTCGCCGAACTTTTCTTTTTCTTCCCGGATAAACGCGTGTACCTCTTCAGGGCCCGGAAGTGAATCCGTGCAATTATTGCTCCGCACCATCATGGATGCCTCTGCCGAGCCAAACTCCAGACAGTCGATGATCTCCCATCCCTGATAGAGTCCGTACAGGAAACCCGAACCGTATCCGTCTCCGCCGCCGAAGCCCTTTCTTGCTTCTACGGGGAACGGTTTGATACTAAACTTTTCACCATCGCAAGTATAAGCCGTGGACCCCTTCATCCCATGCTTGATCACAACAATCTTTGCACAATAACTCTGCCAGTATGCCGCGCTCTCCTCATCCGTCATTCCGGGCCTGATCAGTTTCTCTGTCAGATCAAATTCCTCTCTCGAGCCCATGATAATGTCCGCCTCTTTTGCAACAATCGAATAATAGATCGAAATCTCATCTGTGTTTTTCCAGTTATATTCGCGGTAATCAATGTCGAATATAATTCTCGTCGCATTTTTCTTCGCCAGCATGACCGCCTTTATGGCAGCCTCCCGGGAAGGACTTTCTGCCAGGGCAGTTCCTGAAATCAGAATCGCTTTCGCGCTCTTTATATATTCCTCATCGATGTCATCCACATGAAGCTGCAGATCTGCAATACAGTTTCTGTACATCAGGATGCTGCTCTCTTTCGGCGAGAGCATTTCTGTAAATGTCAATCCCAGTTTTTCGCCATTTGTACATCTGGTAATATGAGAAGTATCGATGCCCTGTTCCTCAAAATACTCTGTCACATAATCACCAAACTGATCATCTGAGACTTTGCCGATAAACCCCGCCTTCATGCCATGTCTTGTCACACCTACCGAAATATTTGCCGGAGATCCGCCAACGAACTTTTCAAAATAGTGTACTTTTTTCAATGGCTTAAATTCTTCCTTCACTTCTTCGCTGTAAGCCGGATTAAAATCAATGGCTACTCTCCCAAGAAGCACAAGATCTAACGGTCTTGATTCATCAAACTCAATATATTTCATTCTGATCCTCCTTTTCGCGTGCTTTTGTGTGTTTGTGTGCGTGTTATTCTTCTTGTATGATATTAGCACACATGTACGCGTTTTTCAACAAGTTTGATGACTATAATTTTTTTTCTTATATTTTGCACAATTTCACTTTGATAATTTGTTTATTTTATATAATGCTTCGAATTTCAGACGCGCGTTCTTATGCGTGCTTTTATAAATAAATATTGCTTTTCATACAATAAAAGACAGAGCCGGAAGAGGGTTCTCCCTTTTCCGCTCTGTCAGCTCTGTCAAGTCCGGAAGCGCTCAAAGATCCACTGCCTGAACATTTCTATAATTCGCCTTTTGCTTCTCTGGCTTCCAGATCAGCCATAATGTCCGCATATTTTTTATCCAGACGGTACAGCAGAAGAACAATGACCGCCCCTCCGGCAACAATCAACGGTCCTGCTTTGTAAATATTTATGATCATCTGCAGCGCACTGTCCGGCTGTACTACAGTTCCTGCCGAAGAGCTGATGTATCCCGCCATAGACAGAAGCCCCGTCATCATCGCAGACGCAATGCCCGCTCCCACTTTCGTACCGATCGAGCCTCCTGCAAAAATCAGACCCTCCTGACGGATATGCGTCTTCCACTGGCCAAACTCCACCACGTCACCGATCATTCCAAATACCACTGCGTTCAACGGCGCCAGCCCCACCGCCCTTAGAACGCAGCTCATAACCATCCATTCAAAGCTATATGGATTCAGGAAAAACAGAAGGTGTCCGGCAAAAGCAACGACCGCACCGGCAAGCGCCGCATTTCTCTTCCCCACCTTTCGGATAACCGGCGCGCAAAGGAAGATACATCCAACGAGGACCAGCGTCTCTGTGAGATATAACGCACTGTACATCCATGTATCATTGTCGAAAATATACTTGCAGTAATAAGGAAGGATCGTACCCGAAATACTGAAAGATACACTCTGGAACATCCAGAGAAATAACGCGGCCCAGAAATACTGGTTTGTTACCAATGCCAGAAGTCCTTTTCTGAGAGGTATTTTCCCCGCTTTCTTCTTCGCCTCGATATTCACGGACTCTTTACACTTTGCAAAACAGAGAAGAAGAAGTATCAGTGCAAGAACCGCCCAGATGGACATTGTCTTGATCCACGCCGCCTGATCGTCTCCAAATATCTTTACAAGCGGAAGCGTACATGTTACTGCAACAATACGCCCGATCGGCGAAAGCCCCATCCTGACCACACTCAGCATATCTCTTTCTTCTGAAATCCGGGTCATCATTGCGGAGAGACTTCCATACGGAAGATTAACCGCCGTATAGCATATAGTTGTACAGAAATTATATGACACAAAGATATAAAGTCCCTGCAGGAACGTTGTTGTATGAGGTACCGTGAAAAGAAGCACCGCCGACAGCGCATAGGGAATACCCATCCACAAAAGCCAGGGTCTCGACTTTCCCCATCTGGAATTCGTCTTCTCCACAATGATACCCATGATCATATCGGAAACTCCGTCAAAAATCCGCGAAACCAGCATGACCGCGCCCACAAGCGCCGCAGGTACGCCTACATAATCTGTATAGAATAAGGTCAGCAGCGTTCCGACCATACCAAAAATCACATTACAGGCCACATCTCCTCCTGCGTACATTACCCTGGTGCCCCATGATAGTTTACCGTTGTTGTCTTTCATCAGCATACCCGTTTTCCTCCTTCATTCATGTATACCGTTGTCAGCCGCACCTACACCGTGATTTCAGAAATTTTAACCGGGCGGTGCTCTTCGAGCGATTTCTTTGCTGCAAGTCCCATAAGCACAGGCTCCAGTCCGTCTGCCACGCCAAGCGGAGTATCCGTATCATTGACAATAGCATCAATAAAGCATTTCACTTCTTTTGCGTAAGCATCCATATATCTCTCAAGGAAGAAAAACAGAGGTTTCTCACCTGTCACTCCGGCAGCATTGCTCAAAGTTACGGAAGACGCTGAATCGTTTGTTATCGCCGCCATTCCTTTCGAACCGAACACCTCGGCTCTCTGGTCATATCCATAGGCCGCTTTCCTTGAATTGTCAATCACTGCAATGGCGCCGTTTTCCATTTTCAGAGTAATAATCGCCGTGTCTACGTCTCCCGCTTCCCCGATCGCCGGATCTACAAGAACCGCAGCCGCCACATATATTTCCTCCGCATTACATCCTGCCAGAAAACGTACCATATCAAAATCATGGATCGTCATATCAAGGAATATTCCTCCGGATACCTTTACGTACTCTGCACTCGGCGGTTCAGGATCGCGGGATGTGATCTTGATCAGATGAGTATCCCCGATCTCGCCGTTTGCTACCATACGTTGCAGTGCTTCAAAGTTATGATCAAATCTTCTGTTGAATCCGACCTGATATTTAACCGTTTTCCCCTTCAACGCCCGGATCACCTGTTTGATCTTCTCCACATCGTGATCGATCGGCTTTTCGCAGAATACATGTTTTCCTGCATTTATCGCCTCCACAGATATCTGAGAATGAGTATCTGTGGAGGAACAAATCAGCACTGCCGTGATCTCCGGATTTGAAAGGATTTCTTTATAATCCTTTGTCACCTTATTCACTCCCATGTCTTTCGCCCACGCCTCTGTCGCCTCTGTCATAAAGGGATCTGCCAGCATCTCTACTTTTGCGCCCGGCACTTTGGTACAGATACTCTCTACATGGACTCTGCCGATTCTTCCCGCTCCGATGATTCCTACTTTGATCATGATAATATCCTCCTCTGAAATAGATTACTTTTTCTTTCTTGATTACAATCCTGTCTTTTCTGCAATAAATTTTCTCGCTTTGATCGCGTATTCCAGCGGATTGGCTTTTGCCGGATCCTGTTCGGCTTCCACCAGCATATATCCGCTGTAATTGTTTTCCTCCAAAATCTTAAAGACCGGATCAAAATCAATGTCTCCGTCTCCGGGAACAGTAAATGTTCCCATGCGCACCCCGTCAAGGAAACTGAGTTGTTCCGCTTTTACCTTCTCAACCACATTTCTGCGAATATCTTTCAGATGTACATGTCCGATCCTGTCTGCATATTTTACCGCCATCTCTGCCGGATCGGCTCCGCAATATGCAAAATGGCCGGTATCATACAGAAGGCTTACATAAGCCGGATCTGTATTTTCCATCATGCGCTCCACCTCGTCCGGATCCTGCACTACCGTCCCCATATGGTGATGGAATGTAAGACGGATTCCGTATTCATCTCTGGAAATCCTTCCAAGACGGTTCATTCCGTCACAGAAGCGTTTCCACTCCTCATCATTCATAATGTATTTGTGCCCGAACACCGGTGTATCCGTCTGGCCCTGAACCGAATAGCTCTGTTCAGACGCCCCGATAACTTTTGCTCCCATTTCTCTGAGAAAGGAAAGTTGATCACGGAACTCTTTCTCTACTTCTTCAAACGGCTTTGTAATCAGAAAGCCGGAAAACCACTGATTACATATCTCGATACCCCGGAGTTCAAGAGCTTTTTTCAAAACCTCTGTATCCTTCGGATATTTGTTTCCGACTTCCGATCCCGTGAAGCCTGCCAGAGCCATTTCACTGATACACTGCTCAAACGTATTTTCACTTCCGAGATCGGGCATGTCATCATTCGTCCATGCAATCGGTGCAATACCAAGCTTTACTCTGTTTTTGTCAAACATCTTTCATTGCCTCTCTTTCTTTGTTTTCTGTTTTGCTTTAATCACATGATAACTGCCAAAATCGCAAAAAAAAATCAGTACTTTTTTTTAATTTGTACTGATTTTCTTTAGGTGAACATATGTGTTTTTCTTACGTTCATTTTCTTGTGTTCATTTTTTGTGTTTTATTTTTATATTTCAAAAAATAAGCACGCAAACGCACTCATTTTAATCAGAGTCATCTGAATTCTGCCTTCGGAATTCTGCCGGGCTTATACCATTCTTTTTTCGAAATACCTTGGAAAAATAATGATAATCGTGAAACCCGGAATCTTCCGCTACCTTCCGTATCTTAAGCCTGCTTTCCCTGAGCAGCTTTTCCGCATAGTCAAGCCGTATATTCCGCAGATAACCGGCAAACCCGATTCCCATCTCCTGCCCGAACAAATAACTGAGATAACTGCTGTTCACACCTGCCTCCCGTGCAGCATCGATTAACCCGATAGGTTCTCGAAAATGATGCAGCACATATTCAACAGCAATTTTCACCGGAACAGAAAGATTTTCATATACATTCCCGCCGGCATGCCCGGACATCTCGTCTACAGCTCTTTTCAGAAAATCTTCCACATCCCTGATACTGTCCGGCTCTTCACACTGCAGTTCTATACCGGCAGAGACGCGCACTTTTCTCATCCACTGCCAGACCAGACGCTGATCCGTCAATTCAAGACAGAACTGCTCCAGGACTCTGCCGACGTTTTTTTGAAGCGCTTCCCTGTCATTTATATATTTGCGACATTCCACCCGGCTTATAAATTCTTCCGCCAGATCAGGAAGTCTGCTGCCGGATTTCTTTCCCGGCTCATAATAGATAATGTTGTTCTGATCATAGAAGCCCAGTTTAATCATTGCCCGCGCCTGCTGATATGCCTGACGCAGCCCTTCAGCCCCCATACAGATACTGCTCACGCCTATCTTATACACACGTTGCTCATTCTGACACATTTTGCAGCATTCCATCGCACAGTCCGTCATACTCTGATACATGACACTGCTTTTGCAGACATTCGAAAAATCCAGAAAACAACAGAGGACTCCATTGCCCAGATAGATAATTTCTCTGTGCGTTCCGTTCTCCGAAAGCTGCGTCTTATCCCCATCCCTCCGTCGAAGTCTGCGAACCAGCTCAATACAACAACGATCTGTCCGGATCTCCGTCAGGGGATCATCAACAGTATCCTTATTATCCAGCTTCATTGCGATCACCGCACACTGCCGGTACAATGCCTGCACCCCCGGGTCTCCTTTCTCTTTTGCCGGCTCCTCGCCCTGCATATTTCCCGAAAGGAGACGGTTAAAAAAGCTGATCCTATTGTAATCATCCGCCTGTTCTTCACTCTGCGGAGTACCGGAACTAATTCCGCTTCCGCGCTGGCATTTCATTTGTTTCTTCGCCTCTTCCAGCAGCAGATATAAACTTTCCTCGTCCAACGTGCTTTTTAACACATACTCGTCCGCCCCCTCTCTCATCGCATCTTTCACATATTGAAATTCGTCGTGACAACTAAGCACAATGATAAAGACATTCCTGTTCCTTCTTCTTATCTCGCGGATCAGCTTAATCCCGTCCATAAGCGGCATAGCTATGTCTGTCATCACCAGATCAAAGGCCTGTTTTTCAAATTCCTGCAATGCTTCCTCGCCGTCCCTCGCGTCCGCACGAATCTCAAATCCGGCCTTGTCCCATACCTTCAGCATTTTGAGATAGCTTCTGACAAGATGGTCGTCATCCACCAGAAGTACGCTTTTCATAAGACATCCTCCTTTTCGGCGGGAAGACAGATTATGGCTGTTGTTCCCGCACCCCCGCTTTCATAATGCAGCTCCGCTTTCTCTTTATAATATAAGGCAAGCCGTTCCCTTATATTCGGGATACCGATCGCCATCATGCCTCTCGTTTTTTTCGGTCTGCCGGCCTGCCGGCCAAGCAGTTCCTCTATCTTGCCTTTACTCATTCCCCGTCCGTTATCTTCCACTTCAAGCCTCAGCGTTCCACCGGTCACACCGGCACGGACAACAAGCCTTCCCTGTTTCTGTTTCATGTCAAGTCCGTGCAGCAGCGCGTTCTCCACCAACGGCTGAAGGATCAGTCTCGGCACCAGGCACATGGAAGCTTCATCTGAGATTTCAAAAAATTTTTCAATCTTCTCGCCTCTTCGGAATTCCTGAAGCGAGATATATTTTTTCAGAATATGTATTTCCTCTTCCACCGTCAGAAAAGCGCCTTTCTTTCGTATACATATCTGCAGCAGCTCTGCAAAGTCTCCGATCACACATGCCGTCTCATCATCTCCGTTGATCAAAGCCGAACAGCGGATGGCGTTCAGTGTATTATACATAAAATGAGGTGTAATCTGATACTGCAGCGCTTCCAGTTCGGCATCTTTTTTTGCCGACTCTTCGCGCACCACCCGGCAGATCAGCTCCTGCACCTGTCCTGTCATTCGATTGAATTCATCTGCCAGCAATCCGATCTCGTCCTTTGAGTTCACCCGCACTCTTGTATCCAGCTCACCGGCCGACACCGCCCTGATCGCCGTTGTGATCTTACGGATGGGCCGGTAAATCGTCTCGCCCAAAAAAAACGTCAGAAAAGCAGCCATCAGAAGAACAAAAACGGTAACTCCCAGCGCATAAAACCTGCTCTGCAGCACATTTCCCATGATCAGCGCTTTCTCCGCCTGCGCAAATACGCCGCATCCCGAAAAAGCCCCCTCGCAGCATATGTATATGCCGCCCTCGTCCGCTCCCATAACATCATACTCACCTGTCCACGCCCGGATATCATCGAAAGTATTCTGCGGTTTTCCACTCCGGAATTCGCTGCCCGATACAGCAATCTGACCGTCGGCGACCAATACCAGATCTAAAAGTTCTGTATCGAGCATGCCGTCAAAGTACTCGTAAAACAGTCTGCTCATTTCTATGTTTGTACAGATATATCCCAGTACCTCTCCCGCTTCATTTTCCACCGTTTCGATATATGTTAAAATATCCTGTCCGAGATGAAGGATATCCTCTGTCACAGAAAGCCCGGTCCCATTTTCTGCCAGAGCGGCAATTTCCTCTATGCTTTTTCTTTCCAGATCTCCTCTTGTAACCGGGTAATCCAGTGTAGAAACCACCTGACAGTATTCCGGAATCACCAGATACATCGACGTGATAAGAGAATGACGGTCTTTGTATACTCTGAGCATTTCCGCCATCTTTTCCAGCTCAGAGCTGTCTCCGTCTCCGATATACGTCTCTGCGCAGTCGACAATGTCATCATCACAGGCCGCGCTTACCCCCGTATACCAGATCTCCCTGAACATTTCGTCAAGCGTATCTGTCAGAAGACGCACCCTCTGTTGGAGTACCGTTATATAATTATCCTCTATCATATCAGAAGATCTTACATAAAATACGACCGCCATAGCGACAGCACTCAGAAACGTAACAGCCAATATTGCTGCCATGATCTTACTTCTAATACTCTTCACGGTTCTCTGCCTCCCGGTATGCCTCTATGTTTTCCGAAGTCAGTATCTCCGCCTCCAAATATCGGCTCATTTCCTTTCCTTCCGCATTCCTGAGTTCATCGATAAGATTGATGGTCTCATAACCGATCTGATAGCCCGATTGCGCCGCCAAAGCTGTCAGGCTGCCGTTTTCGACTGCATCCAGTGAATCCTCCTGTTCATCAACCGTCACGATCTTAATCTCCTCATCCGCTGTTTCCTGTGCAAGTCCAAGTGCTGTAACCGCACTTGTGGCAAAAATCCCTCTGACGTCCGGATACTCCTGCAGCAGAGTTTTCACTTTCTGTTCAGACATCTGCAGATTAGAATATCCGCTTTCAAGAAAGACAACCTCAATCTCTTCCTCTGTATCCATATAAGCCTGAAACCCTTCCGTTCTTTCCCTATGCCCCATCTGGTTCAAATCACCGGAAACGATTCCGACCTCCCCTGCATGTCCGAGTTCTTCCGCAAGCACTTCTGCCAGTTCATATCCGACTTTATAATTTTCGATCCCTACATAGGGAAGCTCCCACGAATAGAATGCCGTATCAAAAGTCACTGCCGGAAATTCCTGTTCTTCAACTTCTTCTTTATATTCCGGAACCTTAAAGGAATCAATGGGAGAGATTGCCAATGCATCGACATTCCTGTCAATCAGATAATCGACCATACGCTCCTGCACATCCTCCTTCAGTTCAGAGTCGGGTGCAAGATATACAATTTCCATATCATTCTCCGAAGCGGCAGCTTCCATTCCCGATTTAACTGACATCCAATATTCACTGGAGCTGGATTTCATGACAACGCCGACAATAAATTTATCCGATTCGTCCCTGTACTCTGTATCTGCGCAGTAAGAAACTGCAAGCAGCCCCCCGGCAGCAAAGGCTGTTGCCGCCGCTACAATCACAATTTTTTTCATGCTGTTTTCCCGCATATCGCTCTTTAAATATCACAGATTATATTTTGTCTTTATACTGATATCTGTATAAAGATTTTCTTTT
>CAZJRY010000049.1:6956-15539 GCA_964548625.1 uncultured Mediterraneibacter sp. | reverse complement strand
CTTTTGATACGGACGAATCTTTTCAGAACGGCCTGACAAGGCAGGTGACTATCGGAGATGCGCGGTATTATATTCTGGATTTCTGGGTGCCGGCGGGATGGGACAATGGCGTATGGCTCCGGGGCGTTCTTGAAGTATCGGAGAATATCCTTGTGATCCGGAACCTGATGAAAGTCGCTCTGGTGTCCATGCCTCTGGTAATACTTCTGGCCGGGCTCGGCGGGTACTTTATAGCAAGACGTGCGTTCCTTCCGCTTGAGAAGATTACGTCTACAGCAGAAGACATCAATGAAGCCGCCGATCTGTCCCGGCGTGTGGACGTTCCAAAGGGGGAAAATGAATTTACGCGTCTGGCCTGTACGTTTAACCGGATGTTCGCCCGTCTGGAACGATCCTTTGAAGCAGAGAAACAGTTTACCTCTGACGCCTCGCATGAACTGCGCACTCCGGTCTCTGTTATCAAAAGCGCCTGTGAATACGCGGAAAAATACGGCGCTTCACCGGAGGAACAACGTGAGACAATTGCTATGATCCGCCGGCAGGCAGATAAGATGTCGGTCCTCATCGGACAGTTGTTATCCATTGCCCGTCTGGATCAGGGGACCGGTATCATCAATAAGGAAGAAACAAACCTGACGGAACTGGTAGAAACCGTATGCGAGGGGCAGGTGTGGCCGCAGAGCCGGTTGATCTGCCATGCGCAGCAGGGCATTACCGCATATGTGGACAGCGGCCTCATGATCCGGCTTCTCCAGAATCTGATCGACAACGGATTCAAATACGGGAAACCGGAAGGTCATGTGTGGGTTTCTCTGGAAAAGGACGCGAACGAAATCCGCCTGTCCGTACGGGATGACGGCATCGGTATCGGGAAAGAGGCGCAGGAGAAAGTATGGCAGCGTTTTTATCAGACTGATCCGTCCCGCGGCGGGAAAGGCGGAGCCGGTCTCGGCCTGTCTATTGTTCAGAAGATTGCCCAGATCCACGGAGGCTCCATGACATTGAAGAGCATTCAGGATCATGGAAGTATCTTTACGCTCCATTTGCCGCAAAAAGATGTGAATTAATATTTTGAAATTTTTTTGATAATTTCATGTTAGTTTCATGTTGCACTGTTAGGATAAGCTCAACAAAAAGAAAGGAGTGAAACAATATGAAAAGAAAAATGAACATTGCCCTTTGCGGAGCATCCATACTGGTCTTTGCCCTTGCCGGATGCGGACAGCAGAGCAGCCAGTCCGGCTATATCGGAATCGACGCGGCAAAGGCGATCGCTCTGGAGGCCGCAGGTATTTCCGCATCAGATGCCGACTTCTCTTCTGCGGACCTGAAAGAACGGGACGGAACAGACTATTATGATGTGGATTTCACAGCCGGAGAAATGAAGTTTGAGTATGACATCGATGCAATGACAGGCGTTATCATCAGCGAAGAAAGCGAAAGCAATGATACCGCTGCCGATACCCGGACCGCAGAGGACGGAAACAGCACATCTGACACATCATCCGTAACTGAAGCGTCATCCGCATCACAACAGTCAGACAATGAAAGCTCGCTTATCACAGCAGACGAAGCCCGCGGGATCGCGCTTGAACATGCGGGACTTGATGAGGGACAGGTCACGTTCCTCAAAAGCAAGCTGGAAAGAGATGACGGACAACAGGTATATGACATCGAGTTTTACACTGACAGCAGGCAGGAGTATGATTATGAGATCGACGCCTCCACCGGCGAGATCCTGTCCTATGATTATGACATAGAGAACTACACATACGCCTCCGGTGAAAGTACTGCCATTACAGCCGATGAAGCCAGAGAGATCGCCCTGTCACAGGTGCCCGGAGCCACATCAGGCAACATTTATGAATTCGAGACAGACTACGATGACGGCCGTCTGGAATATGAAGGAACGATCCTGTACAATGGGATGGAATATGAATTTACAATTGACGGTTATTCCGGTACTATCCGGGAGTGGGAGGTAGAGCGTAGCCATTAAAACACCGGGACAGACACTGAAGAATTTTAAAAATCCGACAGGCATGAGGAGGAATCGAGATGATAAAAAGAAAATCCCTGTTTCAATTATACGAGGGCAACAACAGAGCGTCTAACCTTTCCATCGCGGGAGGAGGCGTAAGGATGCTTTCTGTCCTGTTTCTCGTTATTGCCATCCTTTATACTCTCGCTCTTTTGATTCCGGGCTTCAGGATCGCATCCGCAGGAGGGGTCGGGACGGCGCTCTTGTTCATCATAGATGAGTTATCCGGAATGGTGATCGGAGTGTTCCTGTTATGGGCTGTCTTTGCCGCATGCCGTTATACGGCAAGAGTATTACAGGCTAAAGCAGAACTTCTGGCTCCGGCACAGACGATAGAGCAGGCAACAGTTTCAGCACCGGATAATACGCCCGGCCAGCAGGAGGAAGAGTCCCCGGCAGATGAGAAAACAGATGAAGAAAACCCTTAAGCGAATCCCGAAAAAACTCTGTATCAGATGGTCTTATCCATCTGTACAGAGTTTTTTTATAACCGCTTCCCGGATCATTGTACGCCCTATTGGATCATATCCTGCAGTTTGCTCTTCGGCACTGCGCCGATCTGCTTCCCCACGATTTCTCCGTTCTTAAACGCGATAAACGTAGGAATACTCATAACGCCGTATTTCTGCGCAACTGCCATCTCTTCATCAATATTTATCTTGCACACCTTTACGTCTGCCGCTTCATCTGCAATCTCTTTGACAACCGGTCCCATCATCTTACACGGTCCGCACCAGTCCGCGTAAAAATCGACAAGGACCGTCTGCCCTGCCTGAAGCACTTCCTGATCAAAATTATCTGTTGTCAACTTTACAACTGCCATCTTTATATCCTCCTTATGAATCCTTTGAATTTATAATTTTATGGTCTTAGTATATCACACTCCTATGATTTTCAGTGATAAAATCACACTTCATCTGAAAACTTCTCTGAGAGCATCTCCATCATGCAGTCTTCCACAACTCCGCTCTCATCCGCGTTTTTTCCTTACAAATATTTTTGTTATTTTTTTAATATTTTATTATCAAATCATAATTTTATCTCCACACTTTTGTCACATATCCGCAATAGACTATTCAATATTGAAGGGAGTGCAGCAAAATGACTGATGAACAATACTATACACTGATCCATCCGTATCAGGACGCAATGAACCTGATCCTGACCAGATTGAAAATACTGAACCATACGGCCTATGAAAGTGAGGATTTTCAGCCGATCCACAGTATCACGGACCGTATCAAAGAAAAATGGAGTATTGAAAATAAATTGCAGAAAAAGAACGCGTCAACAAGCGTTCAGGATGCCAAAGCGCTCTTACAGGACATAGCCGGAGTGCGCGTGATCTGTTTTTTCGAAAAAGATATCCGTCATCTTGCGGAATGCTTAAGAAAACAGTCGGATCTGGTCGTGATCAAAGAAAAAGATTACATATCCGCGCCAAAACCAAACGGCTACCGGAGCTATCATATGATCATCGGTGTTCCGATCTACTATATGGACGGTATGGAATACTATCCGGTTGAGATCCAGTTCCGTACTATATCCATGGACTTCTGGGCCGCGATGGAACACCGGATCTGTTATAAGAGCCAGCCATTTAATGAAATAGAAATGAGAAATGCATTTCTTCAGTATTCGAAAATACTGGAGAAAATGGAAAAATCATTTGAAGTATACAGTGAGAACAACGGATAGTTTCTTTGAATCTGTATAAGTCTAAATAAAGGAAGTCAGGCTGTTTGCATAACATCATTTTAATCACAAAAGGAGCTTTCCTGCAGGCGATACCTTCACATGCAGGAAAGCTCTGTTCATTGCAGCATATGTTTATCTCAGGAAGTTCTCGATGATCACAGACTCCGCCTCTTCTTCATTGAGACCGAATGTTCTCAACTTCACAAGCTGCTCGTCATTGATCCTTCCGATCGCCGCTTCATGGATGATCTGCGCGTCCACATGTTTCGCGTCGATCTCCGGAATGGAGCTGATCTCTGCCTGATCCATGATGATGGAATCGCACTGTACATGGGCGTGACAGCGATTACTTCCGATCGCCCTCGGGTGGAATACCTGACGGGATTTTCCTTTGCCGACGGAACGGGACACGATCCTTGCGGAACTGTCCTCTCCGTTTAATTCTACGTCAAAGTTGGAAACAGCAGTCTGGTTGTCACCTGTCATCAGTTTTTCTGTCACAAACAATTTCGCGTTATCGGCAAGTTCAACATAATTTTCTCGCTCGGTAGAATCCACGCCTCTGATCTGAGTCGTCTCAAGCGTAAATGTGGAGTCCTCGCCCACGTAAATCTTTGTCACAGGGTTAAGGATCTTCTGTCCGGTCCCGTTTCCCTCTGCGTAATGGTTCTCCACATATTTTACATTGCATCCCTTTCCAACGTGAAACGCGTGGATACCGTCGTGACGCGTCTCCGAGCAGCCTTCGCCATGAATGCCGCATCCGGCGACAATAGTCACATCGGCGCCGTCCCCGATGTAGAAATCATTGTATACAACGTCAATACCCTCCCGGTTCATAACGACCGGAATGTGTACCTGCTCGTCCTTTGCCTCTCCGCTGATGTGAATATCAATACCGGGCTTATCCTCTTTCTTTACGATACGGATATGGCGACTGTCGCCGTGGCAGACTGCCATGCCGTTCAGTCTCAGATTATAGGCGCCCTCCTGTTTGAACCCGTAAGAGTCTATTACTTTTAACACGTCTTCCGTCACTTTGTCGAGCTCTGCTTTTGTCTGGTTTGACTCCGGATTCTGTACTTTTGTCTGATTATTCTCCATAGAGCTCACCTCCCTTTTGCCTCCTGCACTCACAGGAATCCAGTTCGCTGCCGAATAATGTCGGCATAATGTCTTTCGCGTCTCCGATGGACTCCAGTTTTCCGTCGGAAATGACCATGATACGGTCAGCCATCTGGATGATCCTCTCCTGATGTGAGATCAGGATCAGACTATCCTTCTTCTCTTTGTGGATTTTCTCGAAGCGCTTGATCAGCATGGAAAAACTCCAGAGATCAATCCCTGCCTCCGGCTCATCAAATATACAGAGCTTATGCTGTTTCGCCAGCACCGTCGCGATCTCGATCCTTTTCATCTCGCCGCCTGAGAGTGTAGCATCCGCCTCACGGTCAATGTATTCCATTGCACAGAGTCCCACACTGCTCAAAAGGTTGCAGCATGTCTTCTCATCCAGAGGCTGTCCGGCGGCCAGAGACAGAAGCCTGCGTACCGTCATTCCTTTGAAACGGGGCGGCTGCTGGAAAGCAAAGCCGATGCCCGCCTTCGCACGTTCATCAATGGTGTAATCCGTGATATCCTGTCCGTCCAGAATAATCCTGCCGCCTGTCTCCTTGTTGATCCCCATGAGCAGTTTGGCAAGCGTAGACTTGCCGCCGCCGTTGGGTCCGGTGATCACAAGCATTTCTCCGTCATTTACAGTAAAGCTGATGTCTGAGAGAATCTCAGACTGTTTTCCTTCTTCTACCACGTCATATGATAAATGTTCTACCTGTAACATCTCTTAAGTTCACTTCCTTCTATATATTAATTGAAAACCCGCCGGGAAGAAAATCTGCGGAAAATCTCCTTATACCTTTCCGCATAGATGCTTCCCCGTCTCCAGATGAAATTAAATTCATGGGAAATCTCAAAACCTTTCAGCGGAATCTGTTTCAGGACTCCCTCTTTAAGTTCATCCCGCACAGCAGCTTCATATAAAAATGTAATACCGCATCCGGCTTTTGTCAACTCCCTGATGGTCTGCAGGCTTCCGACTTCCATCACTTTATCAAAATCATGAATGCTTAAGTTCCGGGAATCCAGACAGCGTTCCAGCACTTCACGCGTTCCCGAGCCCTCCTCACGCACAAGCAGCCGTTCCCGAAAAAGATCCTCAACAGATATTTCCTGTCCGTCCGAAATATAGTCCGGCGCGCAGACCGCAATATAATTTTCATCCGAATACTTCTGATAGTCATATTCATTTTTCTGAAAAAATCCTTCCACAAGAGCAAAGTCAATTGCTCCCCCATCTAATTTTTTTAAAAGCTCCTGTGTATTATCCACGATCATGCAGATCTTTGCGTCCGGATATTTTCCCAGATAACGCTCAAGAATCCTGCCCATAAGTACATCGCCGACTGTCCTTGTAGCGCCAAAGCGGATCTCCTCTTCCTCATCAGTCTTCTGCATCTGATTCTGCATGGAGATCTCATCATGCATCATCGTAAGAGACGCATTGCGGAGAATCTCTCCCGCCCCGGTAAGCCTCAGCTTCTTGCCCTCATACCGGAAAAGCTTCGTCTTATAATGCTTCTCCAGAAAATGAATGTGCTGGGACACCGCAGGCTGCGTAATATTCAGTTTTTCCGATGCCCGCGTGAAATTCATACACTGACATACAGTCAGAAATGTCTCCATCCTGAAATCAAGCACTACCTCACTCCCCTTATCTGCGGCAATACATCAGTAACTTTATGTGAAAAAACCGGACGGAGGTTTATAAGCGGACCTCCGCCCGGATCTATAATAAATACTCCTTGCACATCATCATAACATATATTTATTATAAAATAAATATTAATAATTTTATTTTATGGTTTTTTTATGTTATCTTATGACACGTAACCAAATACCGGAAGTCAGCAAGGGAGGAAATAAAATGAATTTCGTAAAGAAAAACGGGGCAGGTCTCCTGCTCTGCCTTATCATCGCGGTACCGTCATGGTTTCTCGGACAGGCGGTTCCCGTCATCGGCGGCCCGGTGTTCGCCATACTGATCGGTATGATACTTACACTGTTCCTAAACCGGATAGGGAAAGAGCCATTTACAGCAGGCATCAATTATACATCAAAAAAAATACTTCAGACAGCAGTCGTCTTCCTTGGCTTCGGCATGAATCTGACGGAAATCCTTGCCAAAGGAAAGCAGTCGCTACCGATCATCCTGTCCACGATCACGACCTCCCTGATCATTGCGTTTATTTTATACAAGGCTCTGAAGCTTCATGCAAACAACGCGATCCTTGTGGGCGTGGGCTCCTCGATCTGCGGCGGGAGCGCCATCGCTGCCACGGCTCCTGTGATCAGGGCAAATGACGAAGAAGTGGCACAGTCCATCTCTGTCATCTTCCTGTTTAACGTGATCGCCGCCCTCGTATTTCCCACACTCGGCAGCATGCTGGGCTTAAGCAATGAAGGATTCGGGCTGTTCGCCGGAACAGCCATCAACGATACATCCTCCGTCACCGCGGCGGCAGCCGCGTGGGACGGAATCCACGGAAGCAATACACTGGAATCCGCAGCCATCGTAAAAATGACAAGAACCCTCGCGATCATCCCGATCACGCTGATCCTTGCCATCTGGCGCGGAAGAAAAGAGAAGAATTCAGAAAGCTCCACTTTCAGCCTGAAAAAATCTTTCCCGTTTTTTGTACTGTTCTTCGTACTTGCGTCTGTTGTAACAACCGTATTCCAACTGCCTGCAGCCGTGACAGACCCGCTCAAGGTACTGAGCAAATTCCTGATCGTCATGGCAATGGCCGCCATCGGTCTTAACACAAACATCGTAAAACTGGTCAGGACCGGCGGGGAACCGATCTTCACGGGATTCTGCTGCTGGCTGGGGATCTCCCTTGTAAGTCTGGGGATGCAGCACGTACTCGGCATATGGTAAAGTATCCAAAAATGGAAATGGGGACGTAGTAAAATCAAATTTTACTACGTCCCCATTTCCATTTTTTATCCATTCGCGGTTTTTAACGGCCGTATACACATCTTCCTCATAAACCAGAAGCACACTGCCTGCATGAGAATCGTCGCGATCCATTCCCCGATATAACATCTGATGTTTATTTTGTTCTTTTCGCGATCTCAGCCTGTTCTTCATCTAAATTGTCCTCCACATGGAAGAAGAAGAACAGAAGTACCGCGCACACCCCATAACCGATCGTCTCAAACCAGATGTAACTCACAGAGATGCCCGCCTGCGCCAGCGCACTCTGCATTCCGCTTCCGACTACGATATTCTGGTCATATCCGACCATGTTCAGGATTGCGGAAAACACAGCATTCATGACCGGTGAAGCAGCCACCATCAGGGAGCTGTAGATAGACATAGTCAATCCATCAGTGCGGATCCCCGTCTTCCACTCGATGTGATCAATAACATCTGCAAGCATTGCCAGGATCATATAGCATGCCGGTGAAGACCCCAGGCATTTGAGGGCAACACCGACCGCAACCGGAACAATATTGTTCCCTCCGATGCCTGCGATCACGCCGCCGATTACGCCTAACGCCAGAAACGCGCTGACGATCGTCCTCTTTCCGAACTTCCGGCACAGCGGATTGACAAACAGCATGGCAACCGCCATCGGGATCGCTCCCATGATCGCCAGGATCGACTGGTAAGCGCCCCATCCGTCTGCTCCCATTGCCGAATTGTCAAGCACCCAGCGGCAAAAGTATGACATGGATCCGTTTTTGATCGCTCCGGAAAACTGGAACAGCAGATAAAAAAT
>CAZJRY010000049.1:0-6856 GCA_964548625.1 uncultured Mediterraneibacter sp. | reverse complement strand
ATGACATGGATCCGTTTTTGATCGCTCCGGAAAACTGGAACAGCAGATAAAAAATTATCACGATCCACCACCATTTCTCCGAAACAACAGCTTTCGTCTGTTCCCCCATTGAAACCGTTTTCTTCGATTTATTCTTATCCGGATCTTCTGTCCCGGTAGAAAGCAGTTCTTCTGTCACCCGCTCACGGGTAAACTTATACTGAAGGAACACAGCAAGCGCCGTGAAGATCCCTACGGCAAGCATAGCTACAAACCAGAGTGCCTGATTTTCTTTGAGAGTAAAGGACACAAGGATCGGGAACACCATGGAGCCCGCCCCCATGGCCGCCAGTCCGGCGATATTCGTAAAGGAGGCAAGCTGTCCCCTCTGGTCGGAATTTCGCGTGGACACAGCCACCAGAGTGGAATTTGCCGTGTTATAGATCGGATACGCAACCGAATAATACAGGTTGTATGCGATCGCAATCCACACCATTTTCATCGTGCCTTCAAACGGGACAATAAACATCAGCACGGACGCCGCCGACAGGGTAATCGCGGACAAAAGGATCCACGGCCTCGCCTTTCCCGCGAGCACTCTCGTACGCTCAATAAGCTGCCCTACAACAAGGTTTCCGACGACGATCAGGATCGTTGAGAATAACTGCAGTGTCATCAGGAATGTCAGGTTCAGTTTCAGTACATCCGTAAAATACGTGTTCAGAATACTGGTAAAGATCCCGGATGACAGCAGCCCGCCTACCGGACCGATAAAATAACCCAGAAGCATCTCGGGGACACGCACATCTTTCCCCTTGATAAGAGAAGACGTCAGCGGCGTATTCCAGAAATCAGACTGTTTTTGCCGACTCATAATTCACCTACTGTCCTTCAATATCCCGCCGCTGATTCTGGAACAACACAACAATCGAAATCAGCAGAGCAATGCCGCTCAGCGCAAGATATAAAATGACCATATTAAAATTGCCCCCCAGAAAGCTCACTCCGTTCACACGGTCTGAAATAACATAGGAGCCCTGATTCCCGATCATCCCCACTGTCAATGCGTAAAAAACCGTTACAAACAGCGGAAGGATCTCAATATCTGTGTATATATATATGCATTCTACAATAACTCCAAGTATGGCAAATATAATGATACTTGTTGAAAAACTATTTCTCAACAATCCTTTTGTCTGCCACCCGACTATCACGGTGATCAGAATCAGCAGAGTTGAAAGCAATTCCAGATAAAACCAGACTGTTCGATTCGCAAATATTTTTTTCATTTCATCCCCTCCTTGCATATTCTTTCTTTACCAAATTCTTTACCAGGAACACGACACAGATCAGAGTGCAAAGGCCTAATGCGCTATCTAATGCAATCAACGCTGTTTTCCACCATGGCGTAATGGTTATAATCTCTGTGTCAGAATTGATTCCATTCATAAGATTGCTGTTTACCATCGCATAGTAATATCTGTGATTCGCCTCTTTCAGGCATTCCAGCAAGTATCCGTCATCATTTTCTTCAATAGATTCCAGAATCTGCTCACCGTGTGTTGGTGAGAAATAGCTTCCTATGCACCACATATCTGTTCCGGCTACTATCCCTTCAATTGCATGTTGATACTGATATGCAGCTGCATCTGAAATTGTTACGCCTTCAAATCCCCATTCATCACGGAGAACCGTTGTAAGTGTCGCACTGTCAGCGCCGACATATGTACACCCGATGCGGCTGAACGAGGTCATCGTTCCCGTAATTCCCGCCTCGCGGAAACTCCCTTCAAAACCGCGCAGACACACCTGGCGCCACGTCTGTTCTGTCATAAATGTACTTACTCCTCCTCTGTTCGTTTCCTGGTCATTTCCGGCAAAATGCTTAATGGATACATTGATTCCTTTTTCCATCATTGCTTCTGTCTCGGGAATCTGCAGAAGATATGAAAGCGTAGAATCTTCTGAGTAATATTCATGATTTCTTCCTGAAAACGGTGTGCGATGTATATTTCCTCCCGGACTCCATAACTGAGTAGCTCCTGCATAAAGGCAGTCTTCTCCGAGAAAATATCCTCTTTTTGCAAACATCTCCGTATCCCAACTGCATGCGGCAATACTCTCCCCAATATATGCAGTCGTTACTCCTGATGCATCATCCGCTCCATTTGGACCTCCGATCACTTTACTTGAGTCAAGATAGAAGAACTGTGTCCCGTCCGGTCCATCCCCGTTTATGCTGGCCGGTTTTCCTATGGATGCTACCTCATCATTTCCATTTGATTCATCGATGCAGACAAGCAGATCTTCATAACTTAACTGATCGATAAATGTATCCCACAGCGGATCGTCATATTCTACTTCTCTCATATCGATCAGATCAATCCCCTGATCTTCTCCGACTGTTATTTCCGATACTGACGGGGCATCCTCCGGCTTCTCATATGTATATCCGTCTATCAGTTCTATCATTTCTTCCGTTGCGGTAAGCTGAACTTCTTCCGGCCATGTGCCTTCCCAATCCTGTCTGCTTAAATATGTAACCGCATCTTCAATAAAATAGTTGATGTCAATTTCTTCAAACTGATTTGTCACCCGGTTTCCTGTATCTTCTGAATATGCAAAAGTCTCTGTGTCCAACTCATCCTGTGTCCACGCGTATACTTTATCGACGTTGCCTTCCACCGGGTTTCCATCCTGATCAAACATTCCCTCAGCGCCTTTTGCAGCCAGTATATTGTTCAGAGCATCATGGGCGTCGTCACCAATCGCGCAGTAATAATCTCCTGCATCTAAAATATAGCCCTCCGCGCCATTTTCATCATAACTTGCGATCAGATATTTATCCACCGTTATTGTCAAAGTCTCGCTTTCACCGGGATCTAACAAATCTGTTTTTCCAAATCCTGCAATCTGTACTGATGATTTCTCGATCAGATTTTCTTTGTCATATTCTGTATAGGGAGTCTGTACGTATAATTGTACAACAGATTTTCCGGCGGTATCGCCTGTGTTTGTCACCGTTACTTCTGCCACGATCTCTTCATCTGTAACTTCTACATCCCCAAGTTCCTGTTCAAACTGTGTGTAGCTTAATCCATATCCGAACGGATATACAACTTCGGCCGCATAATCCCAGGAGGAGCCGCTTGCAAATGTACCGGTATCACTATCAGCATTCCCCTGTCCCAATATACAGTCTTCATATCTGGTCTCATAATATTTATATCCGATATAAATGCCTTCCTGATATATCACATAATGGATCAGTTCAGAACCATCATCTTCAGTATCTGTGCATAAACTGATGATCTCATCCGCGTTTTCAAAAGTAAAATCTCCAAAATTCTGTACTCCCGGCGATGACAGAGAATCCTCTGCATATGTATCCACCAGTTTTCCGGAAGGATTCGCTTCTCCAGTCAGAAGATTCACAATCCCAACCGTACCTGTCAGTCCCAGAGTTCCGACATAAAGGCAGGCATCTACGCCATATTCTTCCAGCCAGCCAAGTTCAAGAGCGTACGGACTGTTATCAATCAGGATCACCTTTTGAAAAACACCTGCATCTTTATATTCTTGAATCATACTGAGCATATCTATTTCATTCTGATGCAGTGCAAGCTGGCTGATCCCTTCGTAGTCTGTAGTCTTAAGGTCCATTCCTTCGCCGCCCTCTCTGGCAATAATAATAACCGCCACATCACCATAATCCTGAAATGTATCTCTCAGCTCGTCTGTGTAGAACGAAATCGGTTCTTCACCTATGTTTTCTGTTGCGCCTCCTGTTGGCGTGACTCTTTCTGTATCACTGTTTTCATACGCCTCATACACAGTATCATTTATCTCAAACCCGGCATTCGAAAAGGCTGTATAATAGTCAATCTGCCTGGAAGGATCATTTGTTCCTCCGCCACTGCTGCAGGAATATAGCGGATCAACAGAGGCATGTCCAAACAGCGTAATTTTTCTCTCATCCTCCTGAAGCGGCAGACAGTCATCCTCATTTCTCAGCAAGACTGCAGCATTCTCCATTTCTTCTGCCACAAATGCGTCTTCGTCTGCTATAAGTGCCGCAACATCTTCTGCCGTAGGATTCAGGACATCTCCATAGTCACTTGCAAAATATACTGCATCTGAACTGTCTGAATCACTGTTTTCAAGTCTGGTCGTATTAATTCCCAATGCAGCATTGATCGAACCGTCAATACTAAATGCCACGGTTGTCATACAGATTGCAATCGCCAGCAGACTTGAGAAAATCCCGGCCAATCCCCTCCATATTCTCGTTGTTCTTTTTCTCATACATTCTACCTCCTGTTATTTCGAGCGATTCCGGAACCTCGCAGTGCCCGATTTCCCGCTCTTTTTTTGCTCTTTACAAATTACCTGTACCTCCGCTGATCCAAAAGGACTGTCGGCATGGATTGTTATCTTTCCCCGCCCGTCCGGTCGGATAACAGACATAGCCTCGCCATAATAAGTATCTGTTGTCGTGTTAAGATATCCCTCTTCACAGTAAGGACACCCGCTGCCCAGCCCCAACAGCGTTCCCCCCGATACATTCACCCGGATTTTTCCTCTTGCTGCCGGTTTCCAGCATCCGTCAGTATCTGTGTAGCGCAGACGGGCATAACACAGTTCGTCTGATGTTACTTGGTTCTGTTCAGGAAGAATCCGCAATATGGTTTCTTTCTTCGCACTGTGTAGGGAAATGCGTCCAGTCTTCCTGCCGTCTGAGTCATAAGCTACGGCGGTCAGTTCACCCGGTTGATATATGACTGAAAATACTGCGCGGCATTCCTTAAGAGATCGGACTCCCAATGATTTTCCGTTAAGAAATAGTTCTGTCCGGACTCCGGAGGCATATACCTCTACCTGTGTTTTCCTTCCTTCGCAACCATTCCACGCCCAGCTCTCAAGGGTATTTGTCATTCGCCACGCAGACGGGGAATGCGCCTTTTCTGCGTGATCCGGCGGGACAACTCCGATTCGGATGGGGGAAAATCCATATACCACCAGCGTGTAAGCGGCTTCGCCAGAAGGTTTTCCCGTAATATCCAGTCTTCCGCTTCCTGCCGTCAGCCACCCAACGCCATGTTCAAAATCCGGAGCATATTCGCGGTACTCCCATGCTCCCAGTCCGACCTCGCCCAGATAGTCTATTCCTGTCCACACAAAATCTCCGATCAGTGCCGGATGCTCCTGCGCCAGTGTCCAGAATCTGGCGGCGTCCGAGCAAAATGTCTCGCTTCCGACAATAACTCTCTCCGGATATTTTTTCAGATCATGCCGATACCGGTTGATCCCATAGTTATACCCTGCCACATCCAGCATGGCAAAGGCGTCCCTGGTCTTAATGTCACTCCCGGGCAATGTGGCGCCGAATTTCATAAACTCAGCCCCCAACAGGCCTGCCAGCCGATTATAAAAGGCGCTCCCTACTTCGTTTTTCTTACCTCCGGCAGCTTCTTTAGCAGCTTTTTTATCACTGTAGACCCCCAGCCCCAGCGAACTGAGAAAATTAAAAAATAAGTTGACGCCGCAAGTCACCGGACGATCGTCCAGTTCATGCAGGTAATCCCTCATACTCCGTGTCAGTGAAATTCCTTTCGCCTGAGCTGTTTCGGAAACTTCATTTCCGATCGAATACATTACGACAGAGGGATGATTATAGTCCCTCTCCACCAACATGCGCAAATCCTGCTGCCACCGCCGCGGCATTTCGCCGGCATAATCATATCTCGTCTTGTGGATGTACCACATATCGACATATTCATCCACAACCAGCATCCCAAGACGGTCACAGGCCGTAAGCAATGCTTTGGAGCATGGATTATGAGCCGACCGGATAGCATTATACCCGTTTTCTTTCAGCAGACGTACCTTGCGTTCCTCGGCAAATGGGTGAGAAACCGCGCCCAGCAGACCGTTATCATGATGAATACATGCTCCCCGCAAAATTGTACGTTTTCCGTTAATGCAAAATCCCCGGCTGCTGTCACACTCGATGAGACGGATCCCGAAATCTTCTTCCCGCACATCTTCTCCGAAAGTCACTCGGCAAGTGTACAGTTTTGGATTTTCCGGCTCCCAGAGCACTGCGTCCGGCAACTGGAAAACAGCCTGTCTTTTCTTATCTGTAAGGTACTTCGAAGCAAGCACCGCATGGCTGTCTAAAATCTCCACTTTCACCGGACCGGCTCCTGACGTCTCTACGGACACCTGAATTTGGGGAGGCAAATACGCAAGAGTCCGGATCCGGATCCCATTAAGTGCGATATGTTTATCGGGCAGACGGTATAGCCAGACCGGACGGTAAATCCCTGCGCCGGTATACCAGCGGCTGTTAGGCTGATCCGAGTTGTACGCGATCACTTGAATTGTATTTTCCTTTCCAAATCGCAGATAATCATTTGCTTTCACATAAAAATTTGAATAGCCATAAGAACTATCCGATGCTTTCTGTCCGTTGATATAGACTTCCGATCGCTGATATACCCCTTCAAATTCAAATACGATCTGCTGGCCGTTCCACTCTTCCGGAACAAAAAAATTTTTCACATACTGGTAGTCATGTCCTTGAAACCAACCGGTATTTGTGCCTCCCGGCGAATCTGCCGTACGGGGCTCTGAAAGCATCGCATCGTGTGGAAGAGTAACTGTCGCCAAAGATACCGGTTCGTTTAAATGACTATATGCCCAGTCTGTGTTAAATGACTGTTTTTCCATACGATCCTCTCCCTGATTCTGATTAATTAGTTATTATCACATAACTTAAAACTGTTGTCTGTCTGTTTTTCAATTCTTCCCTCCCTATTTTTAATGTGTCCCTGCGCGCTTTTCTCAGGACTTGCCTTCATCGGTCATAACCTTT